>JAEWJQ010000275.1 GCA_023386515.1 Pseudomonadota bacterium
CGAGGTGTCGATCGTCTGCGTCTGACGGCTCGCCGCCAGGAACGCCAGCGCGATCGACATGACGACGAACACCGTCGCCAGGATCGAGGTCAGGCGGGTCAGAAAGTCCGCCGCGCCGCGGGCCGACATCAGGCCCGACGGGCTGCCGCCCATGCCGAGGCCACCGCCCTCCGACCGCTGCATCAGGATCACCGTCACGAGCGCGGCGGCGATGATGGCATGGACGACGAGAAGGAAGGTGAACATCTAAGGTCCCGATTGTCGGTGAAGGCGCGCACATAGGCGAGGTGCGCCGGGGGATCAACCGGGCGTTCCGTCGCCACGGCACGGCCCGGGATCGCCCTCGTCGGAACGCCTTCCGATTCGCACGCCGGGTCATCGAACCGCCCGCGCCAGTGGCCGCTGCCGTCCGATCGGCCGGGAGCAGCCGCTTTTTCGTTAATTTTTCCCGGAAACCTGGGGCGGGGCGCGGCGTTATGACCGCGAAACGACACCCGAAAATGGGTGCAGATACGGGTATTTGCACGTGGGAACAGCCGCCGCGCAATCACTGTCGACGTGGATGACCGCTTTGGTCGATTACGTCCGCTCGGGCGAGCCCGATCTGACCAACCGGCAGATGGCCTTGCTCATGCTCGTCTACCTCAATCCCGGCCCCCATACCGTACGCGGTCTGGCGCGCGCCCTGAACGTCTCGAAGCCCGTCGTCACGCGCGCCTTGAACAGGTTGGGCGCACTCGGCTATCTGCGCCGGCAACGCGACGACAGCGACAAGCGCAACATCTTCGTCGCTCGCACATCCGAAGGGGCAGATTTTCTTGAAGAGTTCGGGCATTTCCTCGGCGAAGGCGACCCGCCAGCCCCCCACCGAGCCCCTCTCCGCGCCGCAATCGCGTAAGACGTTCGCACTGACGGGCCCGTCGGTCGTGCTCGATCCCCGCACGCATGCGGTGCGCGGCGACCTTGCCGACGTGCGCCTCGCCGAGCAGGTGTTCGCGCCGCATTACGCCGCGCCGATCCTGACGGTCGCGCGGCAGGCGACGTCGATTTTTGCCGATCGCAACCGCACCGCCCCCCTCGCCGATCTGGCCGAAGGCGACCGGTTCGAGGTGCTCGAACTGGCCGGCGATCATGCCTGGGGCCGTGCGCCCGAGCGCGACGTCGTCGGCTATGTCGATCGCGTGGCGCTGGATGCCAGCGCATGAGCGTTACGGTCTTCATCGACGGCGCGGTCGGCACCACCGGGCTGGACATCCGTGACCGACTCGCCGGACGGCGGGACCTGTCCGTCGTCACCCTCGACGAGGCGCGGCGCAAGGACGCGGCGGCGCGCGCCGAGGCGCTGAACGATTGCGACATCGCGATCCTGTGCCTGCCCGACGACGCGGCACGCGAGGCGGTGGCGCTGATCCGCAACGATCGCACCCGCGTCATCGACGCCTCGACCGCGCATCGCGTCGCCGACGGCTGGACCTATGGCTTTGCCGAGTTGGAGCCCGATCAGGCGCAGCGCATCGCCGCCGCCCGCTTCGTCGCCAATCCCGGCTGCTACCCGACCGCGTTCCTGGCGCTGGTCCGCCCGCTCGTCCGTGCCGGGCTGATCCCGGCCGACTGGCCGCTGTCGTTCAACGCGGTGTCGGGCTATTCGGGCGGCGGCAAGGCGATGATCGCCGAATTCGAAGAGGGTGGCGCCGATACCGCCTTCCGCATCTATGCGCTCGGCCTCGCCCACAAGCATCTGCCCGAGATGCGGGCCCATGCCGGCCTGTCCTATCCGCCGATCTTCGGACCCTCGGTCGCGCGCCTGCTCCGCGGCATGCTCGGCGAGGTGCCGCTGCCCCTGCTCCATCTGCCGGCGGCGCCGTCGCTGGCGGACGTCGAGGGTGCGCTGGTCGCAGCCTATGCCGGTTCGCCGCTGGTCCGCGTCGCCCGCGGCGATGCGCAGACGGTGACGATTGAGGAGCATAGCGGCACCGACGGGATGACGCTGCGCGTCTGCGGCAACGCCGACAGCGGCCAGGCGCGGCTGATCGCGACGCTCGACAATCTCGGCAAGGGCGCCGGCGGTGCCGCCGTCCAGAACCTCAACATCATGGCCGGACTCGATCCGCTCGCCGGCCTGACCCTGACGAAGGAATAGCGATATGCCGCGCACGCCCGTGGGTAAGCTCCTGCTGTTCGGCGCGACCGGCGATCTCGCCCGGCGCATGCTGCTGCCCTCGCTCTACGGCCTGCATGCCGACGGGCTGCTGCCTGAAGGGCTGACGATCACCGGCTCGGCGCGGGGCGACATGGACGACGCCGGCTATCGCGACGTCGTCAAGAAGGCGCTGGACGAGTTCCTGCCCGACGATCGCAAGGACGAGAGCGCGCTTGGCACCTTCATGGAACGGATCCAGTTCCAGCCCGCCGACTTATCGGACCCGAACAGCTTCCAGCCGCTCGCCGACAAGATCGGCGACATAGCGGGCGGCCTCGCCATCTATCTGTCGACCGCCCCGTCGCTGTTCGAATCGGCGGTGGAGGGCCTGGAGAAGGTCGGCCTGACCGGCCCCACGGTTCGCATCGCGCTGGAAAAGCCGCTCGGCTACGACCTTGCATCGTCGATCGAGATCAACGACACCGTCGCGCGCGCCTTTCCGGAGGAGCGGACGTTCCGCATCGACCATTATCTGGGCAAGGAAACGGTCCAGAACATCCTGGCGCTGCGCTTCGGCAATTCGATGTTCGAGCCGATCTGGAACGCGCAAGGGATCGACAACGTCCAGATCACGATCGCCGAAACGGTCGGGCTGGAGGATCGCGCCGGCTATTACGAGGGCGCGGGCGCCCTGCGCGACATGGTCGCCAACCACATGCTGCAGCTGGTCGCGCTGATCGCGATGGAGCCGCCGGCGCTGTACGACGGCACCGCGATCCGCGACGAGAAGGCCAAGGTTTTCCGCTCGATGCGCCAGATCAAGCCGGAGGAGGTGCAGGCCTGCACCGTCACCGGCCAGTATGAGGAGGGCGCGGTCGGCGGCAAGGTCGTCAAGGGCTATGACGAAGAACTCGGCTATGACAGCGACGTCGAGACGTTCGTCGCGATCAAGGCGCATATCGACAATTGGCGCTGGCAGGGCGTGCCCTTTTACCTGCGCACCGGCAAGCGGATGGCGAAGCGCCGCAGCGAGATCGCGATCCAGTTCAAGCCCGTGCCGCATTCGATGTTCTCGGGCCGCGGCGGCCTGCTCCAGCCGAACACGATGGTGATTCGTCTGCAGCCGGAGGAATATGTCCAGCTGCTGGTGATGACCAAGGAGCCGGGCCTCGACCGCGAGGGGATCAAGCTGCGCGAAGTGCCGCTCAACCTCAGTCTCGATGCCGAATTCTCCGGCAAGCGGCGGCGCATCGCCTATGAGCGGTTGCTGCTCGACCTGATCGAGGGCGACCAGACCTTGTTCGTCCGCCGTGACGAGGTCGAGGCGCAATGGAAGTGGATCGACGCGATCCGCGCCGGTTGGGCGGCCAATCAGACCAAGCCAAAACATTATGCCGCGGGTACCTGGGGGCCGGCCGGCGCGATTGCGCTGACCGAGCGCGACGGCGTGACCTGGCAGGACGATTGACCTTTTACTGTCATTGCCGCGAAGGCGGAAATCCAGACGCGCGGCGCTGCGATAGAGTGGCAACGACATGGGTTATGGATCCCCGCCTCCGCGGGGCTGACATCTTTTCACAAGGCACGACGCATGACCGAAATCGAATGGTGGGACTATGACGATGCGGCCGAGCTCGCCGAGGCGATCGCCGGCGACATCCAGTTCGTCATCGAAAGCGCGCTGGACGCACGCGGCTCTGCGGTGGTCGCCCTCGCCGGCGGCAAGACGCCCTTCCCCGCCTATGAGAAGCTCGCCAAGGCGAAGCTCGACTGGAAGCGCGTGACGATCGTGCCCGGGGACGAGCGGATCGTGCCGCTCGGTGACCCGCTGTCCAACGTCACCCAGCTCGGCAAGCTGTTCATTCCCAAGGGCGCGCGCGTCATCCCGATCGTCCCGGCGGCGACCGAGGATTACAAGGCCGCGGGCCGCTCCGCCGATGCGCTGATGCAGGATCTGCACTGGCCGCTCGACCTCTGCCTGCTCGGCGTCGGTGGCGACGGCCACACCGCGTCGATCTTTCCCGGCCCCGATTTCGACGAGGCGCTGAACGGCCCCAAGGAACGGCGCATGCTCGGCGTCATGCCCGATCCGCTGCCGCCGGAGGCGCCGGTAGCGCGCGTCACCCTGTCGCGCGCCGCGATCGCCAGCGCGCGCGCGCTGATGATTGCCGTGACAGGACAGGCGAAGCGCGAAGTGATTGAAAAGGCCATCGACCGAGGGCCGTCCTCGCCCTATCCCATCGGTCGGGTACTCGCCGACGTCGAGCTGCCCGTCGACATCCACTGGGCCCCCTGACCGGACGCCCCACCTCTACCGGACGGATTTCCTCCCCATGAATCCCGCCGTTTCCGCCGTCACCGACCGGATCATCGAACGATCCCGGCCGCGCCGCTCCGCCTATCTCGCGCTGATCGAGCGCGAGCGCGAGAATGGCGTCCGCCGCCCGCAGCTGGGCTGTGCCAATCTCGCCCATGCCTATGCGGGCACCGAGGAGGATCGCGACGCGATGCGTCACGGTCCGGGCATGAACATCGTCATCGTCACCGCCTATAACGACTTGCTGTCGTCCCATGCGGTCTATTATCGCTACCCCGAGCTGATGAAGGT
>JAEWJQ010000286.1 GCA_023386515.1 Pseudomonadota bacterium
TCTTCCGCCAGCCGGGCGGCGAGTTCGCGCAGCGCTTCGGCCCCCGGCGCCGGCGGCGCGCGCCGCTGCAGGGTCGGCGCGACGAAGGTGGTGGCATAGGCGACGGCATAACCGACCAGCCGGTCGAGTTCCGGATGCGTCGCCGGCGACAGCGTCGGGTCGTAGCGCTGCAGGAACGCCCACATCGTCTCGCGGTCGCCGACGCCGGGCAGGCTGGCGAGGTTGAGCAGCAGCCCGAACGTCACCGGCAGCGTCGACTCGGGCACCTTGCCGTCGTGAATATGGTGGACCGGGTTGCCCAGCCGCTGCTTGACGTCCTGGCCCGCGTAATTGCCGCGGAACTGCCAGTAATCGTCGACCGCCCGCGGGATCACCCCGAAGTGCAGCGCCTTCGCCTTCTTGGGCTCGCGATAGGCGAAGAAGGCGAGGCTCTCTTCCGGGCCATAGGTCAGCCATTCGTCGATCGACAGGCCGTTGCCCTTCGACTTCGAGATCTTCTCGCCCTTCTCGTCGAGGAACATCTCGTAATTGAAGCCCTCCGGCGGGCGGCCGCCGAGCACGCGCGCGATCTTCGACGATTGGGTGACCGAATCGATCAGATCCTTGCCCGCCATCTCGTAATCGACGCCGAGCGCGACCCAGCGCATCGCCCAGTCGACCTTCCACTGCAGCTTGGCGAGGCCGCCAAGCGCGGATTGGACGATCCGTTCGCCGCTCTCGTCGGTGAAGGCGATCGTCCCCGCCTCGGCATCGATCACCTCGACCGGCACCTGCAGCACGACACCGGTCGTCGGGCTGATCGGCAGCACCGGCGAATAGGTGGCGCGCCGCTCCGCCCGCAGCGTCGGCAGCATCACGTCGAGGATCGCCTGATACTGGCGCAGCACGTCCTTCAGCGCCTCGTCGAAGCGCCCTTGAGTGTAATAGTCGGTCGACGAGGCGAACTCATAGTCGAAGCCGTAGCGGTCGAGGAACTGGCGCAGCATCGCGTTATTATGCGCGGCGAAGCTATCGAACTGTCCGAACGGATCGGGGATGCGGGTCAGCGGCTTGCCGAGATGTTCCGCCAGCATCTCGCGATTGGGGACGTTGTCGGGCACCTTGCGCAGCCCGTCCATGTCGTCGCTGAACGCGATCAGCCGCGTCGGCTGGTCGCTCAGCGCGTGAAAGGCGTTGCGCACCATCGTCGTACGCAGCACTTCGTTGAACGTGCCGATATGCGGCAGGCCCGACGGGCCGTAGCCGGTCTCGAACAGGATCGGTGCACCGCCCGGCTTACCGTCCGGCCAGCGCTTGAGGAGCTTGCGCGCCTCTTCATAGGGCCAGGCCTTGGAGTCGAGAGCGGCGGAGCGGAGATCGTCGGTCATGATGCGCGGGGGGACTAAGCCCCCCGCGGCGTCACGGCAACGCCCGTGTTAGCGGCAGCGGCGATGCGCGGTGATGGTCCGGTCGATGGCGCGACCTGCCAGCGCGCCGCCGACGGCGCCGCCGATCGTGCCCAGCGCACCATGGCCAAGGATCGAATTGCCGACCAGCGCGCCGCCGACGCCACCTGCGACCAGCCCGGTGGTGCCGCCCGAATGCGTGCAGCGGCGGACGTGATGATAGCCGCGCTCGTAATGGCGGTAATGGTGGCGGGCCTGCGCCGCGCTCGTCGGGACGACGAAGCTGGCGGGGATGGTGAGCGAGACGGCGCTGAGCGCCAGCAACAGATTACGCATAGGGGTCCTCCTCCGACCGATGATACGTGCCGAACGAGCGACGAACGAACCGGTTTCAACGGCGCGTGGTTGCCATTGTGTTCCACCGGGTTAAGGCGATTGCGGTGATCCCTTATCCCGCCCTCCACGCCAGCCACGGCGGCATCTGGATCGCCACTGCCGAGGGCACGCGCGCAGTCGGCCGGGGCGAGGCGATCGCCCTCGCCGCGGACACGCCGCTGATCCTGCTCAACGCGCCGCTGATCGGGCAGCGGCTCGGCTATGCGGAACTGTCGGGCCTCGACCTGCTCGAACTCTTCGCCTTCCTCCATCCCGCCCGCTTCACCGTGCCGACGCCCAAAGGCCTCGCCCGCGCCGTCGACCTGTCACCGCCGGAGGGTGACGAGGATGTCGCGGCCTTCTTGCGCGAGGCGGCGGCGGCATTGCTCGCCGTGCCCGCCGGCGACTGGCCGGAGCGCGAGGGTGCGTGGAGCGCGGTGCAGGCGCTGACCCGGCTGCGCTGGCCATGGGCACCGGCGATCGGACCGCTGATCGCCAAGCCGAGGGAACATGAGCGCTGGCTGTTCGGCAAACTGCCCGAATGGGAGGAGGGGGCGCCGCGGCCGGCCCCGCGCGCGGTAACGATCGGCAGCGATGAAGCGGAAGCGCGGCTGGTCGAGCTGACCGGCCACGGCGCAGAGGAACGTCCCGGCCAGCGCGCCTTCGCTGCTGCCGCCAGTGCCGCCTTCGCGCCGCGCAGCGTCCGCGACGCGCCCAATCTGGTTTTGGCGGAGGCGGGCACCGGGATCGGCAAGACCCTGGGCTATCTCGCCCCCGCCTCGCTCTGGGCGGAGCGGGCCGGCGGCGCGGTCTGGCTGTCGACCTATACCAAGGCGCTGCAGCGTCAGCTCGCGCAGGAGACGACGCGCCTCTATCCCGATCCCGAGACGCGCAAGGCGAAGGTGGTGACGCGCAAGGGGCGCGAGAATTTCCTGTGCCTGCTCAACCTCGAGGATGCGTTGCAGGGCGGATTCGCCGGCCGCGCCGCCGTGCTGGCGCAACTGGTCGCGCGCTGGGCGGCGTACAGCAGCGATGGCGACATGGTCGGCGGCGACCTGCCCGGCTGGCTGCCGACGCTGTTCCGTCGCAACGGCCCTGCCGCGCTGACCGACCGGCGCGGCGAGTGCGTCTATGCCGGTTGCCCGCATTACCGGAAGTGCTTCATCGAACGCGCCGCCCGCGCCTCCGCTGACGCCGATCTGGTGATCGCCAACCATGCCCTGGTGATGGTCAATGCCGCCCGCGGCCGCGAATTGACGACCCGGCCGACGCGCTATGTGTTCGACGAGGGCCATCACCTGTTCGACGCGGCCGACTCGATGTTTGCCGCAGCACTGACCGGGCAGGAGACGATCGAACTGAGGCGCTGGATCCTCGGCCCGGAAGCAGGTGGCCGCGGCCGGCGCCGCGGGCTGCAGGCGCGGCTGTCCGATGTCGCCAGCTATGACGAACAGGGCGGCCTCGCCATTCAGGACGCGGTCGATGCCGCGCGCCATCTCGCCAGTGACGGCTGGCTGGGGCGGATCGCAGAGGGTGCGCCGTTCGGGCCGATCGAGCATCTGCTCGCCGCCGTCCGTGGCCTCACCTATGCGCGCGCCGAACAGCCGGGCGATGCGGGCTATGGCCTCGAGACCGAACTTGCCGAGCCGACGCCGGAACTGATCGAGGCGGCTGCCCCCGCCGCGGCCGCGCTCGACGCACTGGTCCGTCCGCTCGTCACGCTCGGCCGGCGGCTGGAGGCGGTGCTGGCCGAGGCGCCGGACTGGATGGATGCCGCGGCGCGGGCGCGGGTGGAGGGGGCGATCGCCTCGATCGGCTGGCGGGCGGAGACGGTGGCAGGCTGGCTGGCACTGCTCGCGCGGATCGGCGGCCCGGTCGATCCCGACTATGTCGACTGGCTGGCGGTCGACCGGATCGAGGGGCGCGAATATGACATGGGGCTGCACCGCCATTGGCTCGACCCGACGCGGCCGTTCGCGCGCGTCGTGCTGGAGCCTGCGCATGGCGCGCTCGTCACCTCGGCGACGCTGACCGGTGGCGGCGACTGGGATACGGCGGAGGCGCGGGTCGGGGCGCCGCATCTCGCCCGCGCGCCGGCGCGGGTCGCGGCGACCAGCCCGTTCGACTATCCGGCGCAGGCGGAGGTGCTGATCGTCACCGACGTCAAGCGCGGGGACCTGCCGGCGCTGGCCAATGCCTATGCGCGGCTGATCGTTGCGGCGGGGGCGGCACGCTCGGCCTGTTCACCGCGATTCGGCGGCTGCGCGGGGTCCATGGCCGGATCGCCGACCGGCTGGCGCGCGAGGGGCTGCCGCTGCACGCGCAGCATGTCGATCCGATCGACACGGGCACGCTGGTCGACATCTTCCGCGACGATTCCACCGCCTCGCTGCTCGGCACCGATGCCTTGCGCGACGGGGTCGACGTACCCGGCCATTCGCTGCGCCTCGTCGTCATGGAGGGGGTGCCCTGGCCCAAGCCGAGCGTGCTGCACGCGGCGCGACGGCTGGCCGGTGGCGGCAGTGCCTATGACGACCGCCTCGTGCGGGCGCGACTGGCGCAGGCGTTCGGTCGGTTGATCCGTCGCGCGGACGATCGGGGCGCGTTCGTGATGCTGTCCGCCGCCTGCCCGTCGCGGTTGCTCAGCGCCTTTCCGCCCGGCGTGCCGATCGCGCGGGTGACGCTGGACGAGGCGGTGGCGCGGGTGGCAGAGCGGCTTTCCTTGACATCGATCATCGGGCATGAGGCCGCGCAACTGGGCTGAGCCGGAAAGGGCCGCGATGAAGACGCTGACGCTGCTGCGCCACGCCAAATCGAGCTGGGAGGATACCGTGTCGCGCGATTTCGACCGGCCGCTCAACGGCAAGGGCCGCCGCGCGGCCGAAGTGATCGGCCGCCACCTGCGCGATGCCGGCCTGACCTTCGACCATGTCGTCGCCTCGCCCGCGGTGCGCGTCGGCGAGACGATGGACGCGGTCGAGACCGGCTACGGCCGCACGTTCGCGCCCGCCCAGGACCGGCGGATCTATCTCGCGTCGGCGGCGACCCTGCTCGACGTCGTCCACGACCTGCCGGACACGGCGGCCAGCGCGATGCTGGTCGGTCACAATCCGGGTCTGGAGGACCTCGTCCTCATGCTCGTGCCCGAGGGGGCAGGGGGGCTGCGGACCGAGGTCGAGGCGAAATACCCGACCGCGACCCTGGCCGAAATGACCTTCGACGTCGCGCGCTGGCGCGAGGTTGCCGAGCGGGCAGCGACGCTGACCCGCTTCGTCCGCCCGCGCGACCTCGATCCGACGCTGGGGCCGGACGAGCGGTAGGACCCGCCGCTACTT
>JAEWJQ010000287.1 GCA_023386515.1 Pseudomonadota bacterium
GTATTCGCCCGCGATCACGGATTTCATCTACATGGCGCGCGGCACGTCGTACATGTTCGTCACGGGCCCGAACGTCGTGAAGACCGTGACGCACGAAGACGTGACGATGGAGGAGCTGGGCGGCGCCGACACGCACGGCCGCCGCTCCGGCGTCGTCGATCACGTCGCCGAGAATGACGACCACGCGCTGACCATCGTTCGCGACATCGTCGCGACCTTGCCGCCAGCCACGCCCGCCGCGGTCAACCGGGTCGCGCCGCGCGACCCGCTGTATCCGGCCGAGGACCTCTACGGCCTGATCCCGCAGGACGTGCGCGCGCCCTATGACGTGCACGAGGTCATCGCCCGGCTGGTCGACGGTTCGGAGTTCCACGAGTTCAAGGCGCTGTACGGCGCGTCCCTCGTCTGCGGCTTCGCCCATATCCACGGCATGCCGGTCGCGATCCTCGCCAACAACGGCGTGCTGTTCAGCGAAAGCGCGCAAAAGGGCGCGCATTTCATCGAGCTCGCCTGCCAGCGCCGCGTGCCCTTGCTCTTCCTTCAGAACATCAGCGGCTTCATGGTCGGCGGCCGCTACGAGGCGGAAGGCATCGCCAAGCATGGCGCCAAGCTGGTCACCGCCGTCGCCACCGCCAGCGTCCCCAAGATCACCATCCTGATCGGCGGCAGCTTCGGCGCCGGCAATTACGGCATGTGTGGGCGCGCCTATGGCCCACGCTTCCTATTCACCTGGCCGAACAGCCGGATCGGCGTGATGGGCGGCGAACAGGCGGCGAGCGTGCTCGCCACCGTCCACCGCGACGCGGAACGCTGGACGGCGGAAGAGGCCGATGCCTTCAAGGCGCCGATCCGCGCCCGCTACGAGGACGAGGGCAATCCCTGGCATGCCACTTCGCGGCTGTGGGACGATGGCATCATCGATCCGGCACAGACCCGCGACGTGCTCGGCCTCGCGCTAGACGCCTGCCTCGACACCCCCATTGCCGAGGCTCCGCGCTTTGGCGTGTTCCGGATGTGACCCGATGATCCTCGCTCTTCTGCTCGCGCTCCAGACCCAGGCGTCGGACAAGCTGCCGCCCGCCAATCCTTTGCCCTATGCCGACGCCGATGCGGCGAACGTGATGGCGCCGATCGACGCGATGTTCCGTGGCCTCGCCGCCCGCGACGGTGCGGCGATCCTGGCGCAGGTCCGTCCCGACGGCGGCACCACCGTCGTCGTAGAGCGGCCCGACGGCCGCCGCGAAGTCCGCCACACCAGTTGGGCGGAGTTCGCCGGCGGCGTGAAGCCCGGACCGGAACGCTATCAGGAGCGGCTGACCGATCCCGCGGTCGAGGTCGACGGCGACATCGCCATGGTGTGGAGTCCCTACGTCTTCACCATCGACGGCAAGGTGCATCATTGCGGCACCGACCATTTCGACCTGGTCCGCGAGGACGGTCGCTGGCGCGTCCTCAACGTCACCTGGACGCAGCGCACGACCGGATGCCCGGCATGATCGAGTCGCTGCTGATCGCCAACCGTGGCGAAATCGCCTGCCGCATCATCCGCACCGCACGGCGGCTCGGCATCCGCACCGTCGCCGTCTATTCCGATGCCGATGCCGATGCGCTGCACGTCCGCGAAGCGGACGAGGCGGTGCATATCGGCCCCGCCGTGGCGCGCGAGAGCTATCTTGTCGGCGAACGGATCATCGCCGCGGCCCGCGACAGCGGCGCACAGGCGATCCACCCCGGCTACGGCTTCCTCAGCGAGAATGCCGATTTCGCCGAGGCGGTGATCGCCGCCGGCCTCGTCTGGGTCGGGGCGCCGCCCGCCAGCATCCGCGCGATGGGGTTGAAGGACGCGGCCAAGACGCGGATGATCGCCGCCGGCGTGCCCGTCACTCCCGGCTATCAGGGCGAGGACCAGCGTCCCGACCATTTGCAGGCGCAGGCCGATGCGATCGGCTATCCCGTGCTGATCAAGGCGGTGGCGGGCGGCGGCGGCAAGGGCATGCGCCGCGTCGACGATGCCGCCGACTTCGCCGACGCGCTCGCCAGCTGCCGCCGCGAGGCGGCCTCCTCGTTCGGCGACGATCGCGTACTGATCGAGAAATACATCCTGTCGCCCCGCCATATCGAGGTGCAGGTGTTCGGCGACACACTGGGGAACGTTGTCCATCTGTTCGAGCGCGACTGTTCGCTGCAGCGCCGCCACCAGAAGGTGATCGAGGAAGCCCCCGCACCGGGCATGGATGCGGCGACGCGCGCCGCGGTCTGCGACGCCGCGGTGCGCGCCGCACAGGCGGTCGACTATGTCGGCGCCGGCACGATCGAATTCATCGCCGACGCCAGCGATGGCCTGCACGCCGACCGCATCTGGTTCATGGAGATGAATACCCGGCTGCAAGTCGAGCATCCCGTCACCGAGGCGATCACCGGCCAGGACCTGGTCGAATGGCAGCTGCGCGTCGCGAGCGGCGAGCCGCTGCCGCTGCGCCAGGACCAGCTCGCCATTCGCGGTCATGCGATCGAGGCGCGCCTCTATGCGGAGGATCCGGCCAAGGGCTTCCTGCCCTCGATCGGCCGGCTCGATGCGTTCGATCTGGGCGATCCGGACGAGACGGGTGTGCGGGTCGACACCGGGGTGGAGCAGGGGGCGACGATCACGCCCTATTACGATCCGATGATCGCCAAGCTGATCGCGCACGGCGAAACACGTGACGAGGCGCGCGAGACGCTGGCCGACGCGCTGGACGAGGCGGTGATCTGGCCCCTGCGCACCAATGCCGGCTTCCTCGTCGAGGCGCTCGACCATCCCGACTTCGTGTCGGGCCATGTCGACACCGGGTTGATCGCACGCGAGGGCGACGCCCTGCTGCCGCCGGCGCTGCCGAGCGAGGAAGCGTTGGTCGACGCCGCCGCCGCGCTCGTCGGCGATGCGGCCGGATCGCTCGGCGGCTTCCGGCTCAATGCCCCGTCACGCCGGATCGGCCGCCTCGACGTCGGCGGCGAGCCGGTCGAGGTCGACTTCGCCGGCGCGACCGTCGCGGGTACGCCCGGCCTATCGCGCCTGTTGATCACCGAAGGCGGCCAGACCTGGCAGGTGATGCCGTGGCGCGCGACGGCGGCCGGGGGCGGCGGCGCGGCGGACGGTGCGATCCTCGCGCCGATGCCGGGCCGCATCATCGCGGTGGATGTCACCGAGGGCGCGCGGGTCACCGCCGGCCAGAAATTGGTGACGCTGGAGGCGATGAAGATGGAACATAGCCTGACCGCCCCCTTCGACGGCACGGTCGCTGCGCTGGCGGCGACGGCGGGTGGGCAGGTGACCGAAGGCACCGCGCTTGTCCGCATCGAAAGGGATTCGTGATGGCAGGTCGCTGCTTTGACGAGTGGACGGTCGGCGACCGGGTCGTGCACGACATCCGCCGGACCGTGACCGAGACCGACAATCTGCTCTTCTCGACGATGACGCACAATCCGCAGCCGCTGCACCTCGATGCGGAAGCGGCGCGCGCCTCGGAATTCGGCCAGATCCTGGTCAACGGCACCTTCACCTTCGCGCTGATGGTCGGCCTGTCGGTGGCGGATACGACGCTGGGCACATTGGTCGCCAATCTCGGCTATGACAAATTGGTGATGCCGAAGCCGGTCTTCCTCGGCGACACGTTGCGCGCCGAAACGGAAGTGGTCGAACTGCGCGATAGCAAAAGCCGCCCCGATGCGGGGCTGGTGACCTTCCGTCACGTCATGCTCAATCAGCGCGACGAGACTGTCTGCCAATGCCTGCGGACCGCCTTGCTGAAGCGGCGAGGCTGATCAGCGGGGCTTGGCCGCGTCCCAGGCGCGCTCCAGTGCCGCGGCATCGCCCCCGGTCTGGCGCAGTCGAAACCCCTCCAGCGTTAGCGCCCGCCCGAAGAAGCGGCGGCCGTGGGTCCGCCAGACAATGTCGTACAGGCCGCGCGCGCTGCGCGTCGCATCGCCATCCCAATAGCGAGTCGTGATCAGCACCGGCAGCCTACCCGTGCGCGCATCGGGGCCGCCGTCGGTGAGCTTTAGCAGCGCCCTGTTGAACATCGCTGCGTCGATCTCCGGCTCGACCGGCGCCTGCTTGCCGACGCCCAGCGCCTTGGGGAACAGGATCGTCGTGTCGGTGATATCGTGGCGCGGATCCTTGAGCGTGATGGCGTTACCATCCACAGTTCCGGTCAGCTCGACGCGCGCCTGGACCGCCGCGTCCTTCTGCGCCGTGGCTGCGCGTTCCGCCTGGTCGGCGCGCCGGTCCGATACGTTCAGATACAACGTCAGCGCCGCGATCACGACGCCTGCCACCGCGACGACCTCGGCCAGCGTGATCCAGCGCCGGCGGGTGCGAGCCTGATCCGCGGTCTCCGTCATCGCCCCCCCGCCTCCAGCAGCGCGGCTGGCGCGCTCAACTCCCAGCTGCGCGCGATCCGATCCTCGACCAGCGTCCAGTCCGCTTCGGCCGACAGATCGATGGCGACCCAATGTTGGGCGCCGAGATAGGAGGGCTTGGCATAGGTTTCCGGCGCCGCCTCGATCAGCATCGCCTGCTCGTCCGCTCCGCTCGTTCTGACGCATACGACGGTGCGGCCATCGCCGTGATGGTCGTCACGGAATTGCGCGAACTGCTTGCCCGCGACGAAGAAGGTCGGCTGGCCATGGCTTTCCCGCTCTTCGCTGTCGGGCAGGACGAGCGCGATCGCGCGGATACGGTCGAGAGGATTGGTCATCGGCTGGCGAACTCCTTCAACACCTGCGGGTACAGGCGGTGCTCGGCATCCAGCACCCGCGCGGCGAGCGCCTCGGGCGTGTCGCCGGGCAGCACCGGCACCTCCGCCTGTCCAAGCACTTCGCCGGCATCCAGTTCCTCGGTGACGACATGGACCGAACAGCCGGCGACCGCGTCGCCGGCCGCGATCGCCCGCGCATGCGTGTCCAAGCCCTTGTATTTGGGGAGGAGAGACGGGTGGATGTTGACGATCCGGCCGCGCCACCGCGCGACGAAATCGTTCGACAGCAGACGCATGTAGCCGGCCAACGCGATCACCTCGGCCCCCGCCTCGCGGAGCGCGGCATCGATCGCCGCCTCATAGGCCGGTTTGCCGATGCCCTTGGGCGACAGGGCGAAGGTGGCGAGGCCGCGCGCCTGCGCCCAGGCCAGACCGGCCGCGTCCGGTTTGTCGGAGGCGACGAGCGCGACGTCGATCCCCGCTTCGACCAGCGCCATCATGTTCGATCCCCGCCCGGAGATCAGTATGCCGACGCGAGTCACCACTGCTCAGCCGTGGTTATGGGTCGCGGTCCAGTCGGCCCGCGCCGACCAGCTCTCCGCCGGACCGCGGACCGTGCAACCGCGCGGCCCCGCCTCGATCCGGCCGATCGTATGGACCGTCTCGCCCGCTGCGCGCAGCGAGGCGGCGACGTCACCGGCCGCTTTGGCAGCCACCACCACCGCCATCCCGATCCCGCAATTGAAGGTGCGCGCCATCTCCTCCGGCTCGATGCCGCCCTGCGCCTGCAGGAAGGCCATCAGCCGCGGCTGTTCCCAGGCATCGGCGTCGATCATCGCATGCGCGCCCTCGGGCAGGACACGCGGGATATTCTCCAGCAGGCCACCGCCGGTGATATGGGCGAGGCCCTTGATCCGGCCCTCGCGCACCAGCGGCAGCAGGCTGGCGACATAGATGCGAGTCGGCGCCATCAGCGTGTCGATCAGCAGCCGGTCCGAATCGAACAGCGCCGGCCGGTCGAGCCTCCACCCCTTGTCCGCGGCGAGTCGGCGGACCAGCGAATAGCCGTTGGAATGGACGCCGGTCGACGCGAGGCCGAGCACCAGGTCGCCGGCGGCGATGCTCCGGCCGGTCAGCAGCCGGTCGCGCTCGACCGCCCCGACGCAGAAGCCGGCGAGGTCATAGTCGCCGTCCGCATACATGCCCGGCATCTCGGCCGTCTCACCGCCGATCAGCGCGCAGCCGGCCTGCCGGCACCCCTCCGCGATCGACGCGACGACCCGCTCGGCGATGCCATTGTCGAGCTTGCCGGTCGCGTAATAATCCAGGAATAACAACGGCTCGGCGCCCTGGACGATCAGATCGTTCGCGCACATGGCGCCCAGGTCGATGCCGACACCCTCATGCCGACCCGACTCGATCGCCAGCTTCAGCTTGGTGCCGACCCCGTCGTTGGCGGCGACCAGCAGGGGTTCAGTGAAGCCCGCCGCCTTGAGGTCGAAGACACCGCCGAACCCGCCCACGGCGGCATCGGCGCCCGGCCGCCGCGTCGAACGGGCGAGGGGGCCGATGGCGCGGACCAGCGCATTGCCCGCGGCGATCGACACTCCGGCATCGGCATAGGTATAGGGCGCATTCGGTTCGGCTTCGGTGCTCATGGCGGCGACCTAGCCACATCGCGCTTGGATTTCCACGCCTGCTTCGCCAAAAGGCTGCCACGATGCGTCCGCGGTCCCTGTTCTCCTTACTAGCCGGTGCGGCGCTGCTCGCCGGCGCCGGCGCACTCGCCCAGATCGAGGGCAGCCGCGGCGTCGCCCCTATCGACACCTCGGGCAGCTACGAGGTGTCCGGCGTCACCGTCGACGTCGCCGCGAAGACCGCGGATCAGGCGCGGCTTGGCGGTTGGCGGCTCGCCCAGCGCATGGCCTGGGTGCAATTGTCGCGGCGACTCGGCGGTGGCGGCGCCCTCGTCAGCGACGGCACGCTCGACGGCATGGTCTCAGGCATCGTCGTCGAGAACGAACAGATCGGCCCGAACCGCTATATCGCGCGTCTCGGCGTGCTGTTCGACCGGACCCGCGCCGCGGGACTGCTGGGCATCAGCGCCTATGCCGATCGTTCGCGACCGATGCTGGTGATGCCGCTGCTGGTGTCCGCCGGCACCGAGCTGATGTTCGAACAGCCGAGCCCGTGGCAGGCGGCCTGGGCGCGGCTGCGCACCGGCAACAGCACGATCGACTATATCCGTCCGTCGGGCAGCGGCGCCGACGCCTTGCTGCTCAACGCCGGCCAGATTGGCCGGCCGGGACGCGGCTGGTGGCGCAATGTGCTCGACCAATATGGCGCGTCGGACGTGCTGATCCCGGTCGTGCGCCTGTATCGCAGCTATCCCGGCGGCCCGATCATCGGCGTCTTTCAGGCGCGCCACGGGCCCGACAATCAGCTCGTCGGCAGCTTCACGCTGCGGGTCGGTAACGCCGCCGGCCTACCGCAGCTGCTCGACACCGGCGTCCAGCGGATGGACGCACTTTATCAGCAGGCGCTGCGTGGCGGCGCGCTCAACGTCGACGCCACCCTGTCGCCGCCACCCGCGCCCGAGCCCGTGGTCGAACCCACGACCGACGACGAAGCGAGCGGCGAGACGTTGGCGGAGATCGTCGGCGATACCGGTAGCGGCGCCAGCGCCGGCATTCCGGTCGTCGTCCAGGCGGATACGCCCAGTGCCACGTCGGTGGCCAATATCGAGGGGCTGCTGCGCGGCATTCCCGGGGTCCGCACCGCGACGACCACCAGCCTGGCGTTAGGCGGCGTCTCGCTCCTCCGCGTCAGCTACGACGGCGATCCCGCCTCACTGCGCGCCGCTCTCGAGGTGCGTGGTTATCAGGTCACGGGATCGGGACAGACGTTGCGCATCCGCCGCGCGCCGCGGCTCGCGCCGCCCGAAGTACCGGCCGACACCCAGCCGGCCGGATGAGCCAGCTCGCGCTGCCGCTCGGCTGGCCGGCGGATCCCCGCGACGATGCCTTTCTCGTCACCCCGTCCAATGCGGGGGCGGCGCGCACGCTGGAGAATTGGGCGGCCTGGCCGGTGATGGCCGCGGTGCTGACCGGCCCGCGCAAGTCGGGGCGCAGCCTGCTCGCCCGCATCTTCGCAGCGAAGAGCGGCGGCACGATCATCGACGATGCGGAAAGCCTGCCGGAGACCCAGCTGTTCCACGCCTGGAACCGGGCGCAGGCGGAACGCCGGCCGCTGGTCATCGTCGCGGACGCGCTGCCGCCGGCCTGGGCGGTGCGGCTGCCCGATCTGCGATCACGTCTCGCCGCCAGTCCGCATGCCGCGATCGACATGCCGGACGACGCGCTCGTCCGCGACCTGCTGGCGCATTTGTTCCACCGCCGTGGTCTCGATGCTCGGCCGGAGCTGATCGACTGGCTGGCAACGCGGATCGAACGCAGTCACATCGCGATCCAGCGCACCGTCGACGCGCTCGACCAGGCAGCGTTGGAGACGCGCCGGCGGCTGTCGATCCCGCTCGCCCGCAACGTGCTGTTTGCGGCGGGGATCGTCACGCAACCGCAATCGTTGGTCTCTAGCGACGAACCATGACCAGGCCTGCCCATCTTTCTCATCTGACCGACGCTGACGACGATCCTTTCGTGCCGGAAGTCAACGATCGCTATTTCAATCGCGAGCTGTCGTGGTTGGCGTTCAACCGTCGCGTCCTCGACGAAGCGTGCAATCCGGCGCATCCGTTGCTCGAGCGGCTGCGCTTCCTGTCGATCTCCGGTTCGAACCTCGACGAATTCTTCATGGTCCGCGTCGCCGGGCTGAAGGGACAGCAGCTCAAGGACGTCGATCGCCGATCCACCGACGGCCTGACGCCGGGGCAGCAGCTCGCCGCGATCACCGAGGAGGCGGACGCGCTGATGGCCGACCAGCAGCAGGTGTGGGGCGACCTGCGCACCCTGCTCGACGAGGCCAACCTCCACGTCCTGCGCCGCGACGAGGTCGATGCCGAAGCCGCCGCCTGGCTGGAGACGCATTTCCGCGAGCAGATCTTCCCGATCCTCACCCCGCAGGCGCTCGATCCGGCACACCCATTCCCCTTCATCCCCAACAAGGGGCTGTCGGTGATGTTCGACCTGGTCCGCCAGTCGGACGGCGAGCCGGTCCGCGAACTGGTGATGATCCCGGCGTCCGCGCGCCGCTTCGTCCGTCTTCCCGGCGAGCCCGCGCGCTACGTTTCGATCGAGGCGATCCTCAAGCGGTTCGCGCCGCTCGTCTTCCCCGGCTATGCCGTGCACGGCGCCGCCGCCTTCCGGGTACTGCGCGACAGCGACATCGAGATCGACGAGGAAGCGGAAGATCTGGTCCGCTACTTCGCCAACGCCATCAAGCGCCGCCGCCGCGGCCGCGTCATCCGGCTCGAGCTGGAAACGGGCATGCCCGACACGCTCGCCGCGGTGCTGCGCGCCGAACTGGGCGGTGACGCGATCGTCACCGAAAGCGGCAATCTGCTCGGCATCGGCGATCTCGACGCGGTGATCGACGAGGATCGTCCCGACCTCAAATTCCTGCCCTTCGTGCCGCGCTTTCCCGAACGCATCCGCGAATTCGGCGGCGACTGCTTCGCCGCGATCCGCTCGAAGGACATCATCGTCCATCACCCCTATGAGACGTTCGACGTCGTGCTCGCCTTCCTGAAGCAGGCGGCGCAGGATCCGGACGTCATCGCGATCAAGCAGACGCTGTATCGCGCCGGCAAGCAGTCGGCGGTGATCAACGCGCTGATCGCGGCGGCGGAGGCCGGCAAGTCGGTCACCGCCGTAGTCGAACTGCGCGCGCGCTTCGACGAGGAACAGAATATTCTGTGGGCCAGCGCCTTGGAACGCGCCGGGGTCCAGGTCGTCTATGGCTTCCTGGAATGGAA
>JAEWJQ010000297.1 GCA_023386515.1 Pseudomonadota bacterium
CCCGGTCGTCTCCGACACGGGTAAGCTGCACATCCACGCCGCCTTCACCGCCCAATAATGCGAAGCGGACGCCGGCGCGGCTCAGGCCGCCCGGCGTACCCGCGCAAATCCCTCGAACGTCGCGCGCACCGCGGCGTCGGCGCCCTCCGACAGGCGCAGCACCCGCTCCAGCGCATTGCCGGCCTCACCCGGCTTGGCATAGGCCATCGCCCATTCGCCGAATTCGCGCGCGTCGATCTCGCGGCTCGACAGCAGCACCAGTGCGTGATGGCGGGGATCGGCCTGGATGCGGGCGAAGGTCGCATCGACCGCGGCATCGCTGCCCTCCAGCGCCTGCAGAAAGCGCTTGCCGTCGAAGAACAGCAAACCTGTCACGCGATCGCGCGCATTGTTGCGCCGCGACTGCGCCAGAATCGCGTCCGCGTCTGCGACGATGCCACGACGAACGGTGCTGATATAGACGAGTTGGCGCATGTTCTGACCCTTCACAACCTGGGTTAATGAGCCCCCGCTCGCACCCTATTGCGCCTAACATCAACTTGTTAACGAAACGGTTCGTGATCGTGACCTTTGTCGTGCTGGACAAGTGTCGGCGAGGCCGGCATGACGCGGCCAGCATGATCAGCGTGCGCCTTCTTCGACTTATCCGCCCTTGAGGGTGGTCGTGCGCCTGCGCGCTGCCTTCAAGGGCTGACCTCGCACCAGCGCCACCTAACGCCGCGAAAGTCCCGACCGTCGCGGCCAGAGCCGGGAAACCCGACGACATGCTCCGCGATCCTTCGACCAAATACCGCCCCTTCCCCATCGTGCCCCTGCCCGACCGGCAATGGCCGGGTCGTACCATCACCCGCGCGCCGCGCTGGCTGTCGACCGATCTGCGGGATGGCAACCAGGCGCTGATCGACCCGATGGATGCCGACAAGAAAGGCCGGTTCTTCGACCTGATCTGCAAGGTCGGCATCAAGGAGATCGAGGTCGGCTTCCCGAGCGCCGGCGCGACCGAGTTCGACTTCATCAGCGGCCTCGTCCGCCAGGACCGCATCCCGGACGACGTAACGGTGCAGGTACTCACCCAGTCGCGCCGCGACCTGATCGAAACCAGCTTCGCCGCCCTGGAAGGCGCGCCGCGTGCGATCGTGCATTTGTACAACGCCGTGTCGCCGGCGTGGCGCAAGATCGTGTTCGGGATGAGCCGCGACGAGGTTCGGGCCATCGCGATCGAAGGCGCCAAGGTGCTGCGCGACCAGGCCGCGCGCTATCCAGGTACCGATTGGCATTTCGAATATAGCCCGGAAACCTTCTCCACCGCCGAACTCGACTTTTCGGTCGAGGTCTGTGCGGCGATCATGGACGTGTTGCGACCGACGGCGGACAAGCCGTTGATCCTCAACCTGCCGGCGACGGTCGAATGCGCGACGCCCAACGTCTATGCCGACCAGATCGAATGGTTCGGACGCCATATCCCGAACCGCGACACGGTCGTCATCTCACTGCACACCCACAATGACCGCGGCACCGGCGTCGCGGCGGCGGAACTGGGCCTGATGGCGGGCGCCGACCGGGTCGAGGGCTGCCTGCTCGGCAATGGCGAGCGCACCGGCAATTGCGACCTCGTGACGGTCGCCCTCAACATGTACACCCAGGGCGTCGATCCCGGCCTCGACCTGTCCGATATCGACGGCATCGTCGACATGGTCGAACATTGCACCAACCTGCCCGTCCATCCACGCACCCCCTACGCCGGCGAGTTGGTGTTCACCGCCTTTTCGGGATCGCACCAGGACGCGTTCAAGAAGGGTTTCGCGGCGCAGGCCGCGCGCAACGACGATGTGTGGGAAGTCCCCTATCTACCGATCGACCCTGCCGATCTTGGCCGCAGCTACGAGGCGGTGATCCGCGTCAATTCGCAGAGCGGCAAGGGCGGCGTTGCCTGGATCCTGGAGCAGGACAAGGGACTGAAGCTGCCGAAGCGGCTGCAGGCCGATTTCAGCCGCCACGTTCAAGCGCTGGCCGATGAGACCAGCCGCGAGCTCGGCGCCGCCGACATCTGGGGTCGGTTCAAGGCGACCTATCTGCCCCGCGACGACGATCGCTTCGTGCTGCGCGACTATGAGGAACGGGGCAGCGCGGGCGACCGCCTGTTCGTCGGGCGCGTCGCGGTGGATGGCGAGGAGCGGTCGATCAGCGGGCGCGGCAACGGCCTGATCTCGGGCGTCATCGCCGCGCTGGCGGACACGACCGGACCGGCGCTCGACGTTGCGGACTATAGCGAACATGCGATCGGTCATGGCGCCGATGCGCAGGCCGCCGCCTATGTCGAATGCCGCACCGCGGACGGGTGGACGGTGTTCGGCGTCGGCATGGACTCCGACATCGCCACGGCGAGCGTCCGTGCCGTCCTCAGCGCCGCGAACCGCGCCCATCTCGCCAGTTCCGCGCCCTGAACACGATATGGAGATCGCTGCCTGTGTACCACGGCGGCGATCGTCCATCCGGTTGCTGCGAGCACTTCTCGGCCAGCTTCAAGACCAAGGCGGCGATGCCGGCAACACCCTGGTAGAAAAACCGGAGCTAGACTGACCTAAGTTGCTAACGGCGCTCAAACTCGGGGCTACCGCTTCAGCCTGGCGGAGGAGGCGGTGTGCCACGATACTATTTTCATGTTCAGGACGGCATCGATTTTCCCGATCTGACCGGCCATGAATGCCGTGACCTTGCGGCAGCCCAACGGATGGCGGTGCGGCTGGCGGGCGATCTGATCCGGGAACTCGGCACCGATCTTTGGATCGACGGGCATTGGCAAATGAACGTCACCGACGACAATCAGCTGACTTTGTTCTGCCTGATGTTTACCGCAGTCAACTCGCCCGCCATGGCGCTGCATCGCTAGCCACCACCGGGCGCATCAGACGGACAGAATCCCTGGCCAGGTTCGAACAACCGTCGCGTCGCTGCGCATCCCGCCGCCCGGCACCAGCGCGAGCGGCGGGCGAGCCTGTTCCCTTACCAGCCGCGCCAGTAATCGTGACGCGCCCTGCGATCCTCGTGCCGCGCGAAGCGCGCGTCCCGCCGCGCCTGTTCGCGGTGATAGGCCGCGGCGCGGGCATAGGCATCGGCGGCGCGATAATCGCCATAATGCGCGGCGGTCCGGGCGTTGCGCTCGTCGTTCCAGGCCTGCTGCGCGCGGACGTCGGCGCCATGATAGGCGCGATCCGCCTGCCAGCGATCGTAACCCGCCGACTGAGCGCTGGCGCTCGTCGCGGTCAGCGCGGCGCCGCCGGCCAGGATGGACAGAAGCGCGATTCGAAATCCTTGCATAACCTCGACTCCAACACGGGTGTGATCCCGATGATCGAGGTAGCGGTCGTCGGCTGAACCGGGGCTGGACCTGGCGTTTAGCCAGACGACAGGATCAGCGGCGTCACCGGCCGCGCACGATCTCGCACCCCACCGCCGCATCCGGATAGACATCCATCTTCATCGACCGGACCCGGACCTGCCGCACGCGAGGATCATCAAGGCATAGCGAGGCGATCGCCTCGACCAGCGTCTCCTGCAGCGCAAAGCCGGGTCCGTCGGCCAGCGCGTGGATGCCCATGCGGACGAAATCGTAATCGAGCACCTCCTCGATCCGGTCGGCGCTGGGCGGGGCGGGATAGTCGACGGCGAGCCAGACCGAGATGCGCACCCGCTGTGGCAGCGCCTCGTGCGGATGAATGCCGAGGCGCATCGCGACCTCCAGCCCGTCGAGGATCGTCGTATAGTCAGCCATCGCGATCCTCGAACATGATGTCGCCGCCGCTCGGCAGGAAGCGCTGGCCGCAATCGACGTAGAGGGTCTGGCCGGTGACGCTGCGCGCAGCGAGGAGATAGACGACCGCTTCCGCCACCGCATCGGCGCCGACCGGGCGCCGCAGCAGGTTCTTGCGCGCAGCGCGGTCGAATTCGGCATCGCTCTGATCGCCGCTTTTCAGCGTCAGCCCGGGCGCGACCGCATTGACCCTGACCTGTGGGGCCAGTGCCTGCGCCAGCATCGTCGTCGCACCGGCGAGTGCGAATTTGGCCATCGAATAGGAAAAGAAGTCGGGATTGGGATTGGCGAGCTTCTGGTCGAGCAGATTGACAACGGCAGCGTCGCAGACGTCCGGCTGGGCGGCAAGCGCGGCGGCAAGTTGCGCCGGCGCCACTGCATCGATCTGATGCAAGCGCTGCGCCAGCGCAGCGTCGATCGCCTCCGGCCGGTCGAACTCGAACCGCGAGGCGCTGTTGACCAGTCCGGCGATCGGCGCGCCCGCCGCGGCGCGGGCACGGGCGAACAGCGCCGGCACCGCGGCACTGTCGGCGAGATCGCCCTGCACCGCGACGCCGCGGAATTCTTCGGCCAGCGCCTCCGCCTCCTCCTGCGAGGCACCGTAATGGATCACCGGCCGCCAGCCGGCCATCGCGCAGGCTCGCGCGCTCGCCGCGCCCCCCCGCGTGGCGCCGCCCGTGCCAAGCAC
>JAEWJQ010000338.1 GCA_023386515.1 Pseudomonadota bacterium
GAGGTGATCCGCTACCATCTCGATCGCCCGATCGCGCGCGGCACTATCGCGGTCCAGCCGCTCGACGCGTCGAGCGCGAGCATCGAATTCAAGACCTACGCCGCCGCGGTCGAGGGCGAATTGCTGAAGGCCGGCTACAGCCTGCCCGCGCAGGGCGCACGCCCCGATTACGTTGCCACCGTCAACTTCACCCGCACCACGCAGGAAGGACCGCCCCGCCCCTCGCCGTTCAGCATCGGCATCGGCGGCGGCTCGTTCAGCGGCGGTCGCCGCGGCGGCGTCGGCCTGGGCGGCGGCATCGGCTTTCCGATCGGCAAGAGCCGGCCGACCAATCTGCTGGTCGCTGAGCTGGCGGTGACGATCAAGGATGCGCGCGACCAGTCGCCGGTCTGGGAAGGTCGCGCGCAGGGGATTAGCGACATCAAGCGCGCCGACGAACAGGCGCCGCGCCTCGCCCATGCGCTGTTCACGGGGTTCCCCGGCGAGTCCGGCCGCACTATCGAGGTCCGATGACCATCCACATCAACGCCGCCTTCGATGGCGGCAACATCCGCGTCGTCGCCATCGAGGGCGACCGTGTCGACCTGGAGATCGTCCGCGACCACGGATCGGACTTCTTCCAGTGGTTCTACTTCCGCGTCGCGGGCGCGCGCGGGCGGCAGCTGAGCTTTCGCATCGTCAATGCCGGCGAATCGGCCTATCCGTTCGGCTGGCCGGGCTACAAGACGCGCGCCAGCACCGACCGGCAGGCGTGGCGGATGATCGACACCCGATACGAAGGTGGCGTGCTGTCGTTCGATTATCGGGTCGACACGGAACTCGCCTGGTTCGCCTATTTCGCCCCCTATACGATGGAGATGCATGACGCGCTGGTCGCACGCACCGCGCTGGCGCCGGGCGTCGTCCATCGCCAGCTGGGCACGTCGCTCGACGGCCAGGCGATCGACTATTTCCGCATCGGTTCGGGCGACAAGCCGGTGTGGCTCTACGCGCGCCAGCCTCCCGGCGAATCGATGGCCGAATGGTGGAGGGACGGCGGGCTCGCCTGGTGGACCAGCGAGGCCGCCGCGCCGCTGCTCGCCAAGGCGACCGTCCACGTCGTGCCCAACATGAATCCCGACGGCACGCGCCGCGGCCATTTGCGCACCAACGCCGCAGGCGTGAACCTCAACCGCGAATGGCACGCGCCGAGCGCCGAGCGCAGCCCGGAAGTGCTGTGCGTCCGCAATGCGATGGACGAGACCGGCGTCGCCTTCGCGATCGACGTGCACGGCGACGAGGCGATCCCGGCGAACTTCATCGCCGGCTATGAAGGCATCCCCAACTGGACCGAGGATCACGGCGCCAAATTCTATGAATTCGGCCGTCGCCTTGCCGCGCATACCCCCGATTTCCAGGTCGAGAAGGGTTATGAGAAGGCCAGCGCAGGCAATGCCAACCTGTCGATGTCGACCAACCAGCTGGCCCAACGGTTCGGCGCGGTGTCGGTGACGTTGGAGATGCCGTTCAAGGACCATGATCCGAACGCCGACGCCGAATTCGGCTGGTCGCCGGAGCGCAGCCAGGCGCTGGCGGTGGCGTGTCTGGAGGTGTTGACCGGGATGATCGACGAACTGTGATCGAGGTTCGACGCGACGATCCCCTGTCGCCGGCGGTGGCGGGACTGATCGACGAGCATCTCGCCTTCGCGAAGGCGAACACCGATTCGGCCTTCCGCTTCGCGCTGGGCGCGGAGAAGCTCGCCCGGCCGGGCACGGCCTTCTTCACCGCCTGGCAGGGCGACACTTTGGTCGGCATGGGCGCGGTAAAGCGGCTGGACGATACGCACGCCGAGCTGAAATCGATGCGCACTGCCGACGGCCATCGCGGCAAGGGCGTCGGCGCGGCGATGCTGACGGCGCTGATCGCCCATGCGTGCAACGAAGGGATCGTGCGGCTCAGCCTGGAAACGGGCACGGACGACGACTTCATCCCCGCCCATGCGCTCTACCAGCGCTTCGGCTTCGTCGACTGCGCCGCCTTCGCCGATTATCCGGCGGACAGCCTGAAGAACCGCTACATGACCCTGACGCTGGAGGTTTGATTGCCGCAACTCGTCCTGATCCGCCACGGCCAGTCGGCCTGGAACCTCGAGAATCGCTTCACCGGCTGGTGGGACGTCGACGTCACCGACAAGGGCGCCCGTGAGGCGCGCGCGGCGGGTGAGTTGATGGCCGCCAAGGGCCTCGACTTCGACATGACCTTCACCTCGCTGCAGACGCGGGCGATCAAGACGCTCAACCTGGCGCTGGAGGCAATGGGTCGGCTGTGGCTGCCGGTGGAGAAGGACTGGCGGCTCAACGAGCGGCATTATGGCGGCCTGACCGGCCTCGACAAGGCGGAGACCGCGGCACGCCACGGCGACGAACAGGTGCATATCTGGCGCCGTAGCTTCGACGTACCGCCGCCGCCGCTCGAGCCGGGCAGCGCCTACGACTTGTCGCAGGATCGCCGCTATGCCGGCATCGCCATCCCGCAGACCGAGAGCTTGAAGGACACGATCGCCCGCGTCCTGCCCTATTGGGACGCGCGCATCGCGCCGGCGCTGAAGGACGGGCAGCGCGTGCTGATCTCCGCTCATGGCAACAGCCTGCGCGCGCTGGTCAAGCATCTGTCGGGCATCTCGGACGAGGAGATCACCGGGCTGGAGATTCCCACCGGGCAGCCGATCGTCTACGAGCTGGACGACCAGCTCAACGCGACGGACCGCTACTACCTCAGCGAGCGCTGACCGCGCCCGCTTGCCCCCTCGTCATCCCGGAGAAAGCCGGGACTCATGGAGGCGATCGGCGAAGGGCAGCGCGTTACCGCCGATGGCGCGCTGTCCATGGG
>JAEWJQ010000362.1 GCA_023386515.1 Pseudomonadota bacterium
TCCCTATGTCGACGCGAAGATGGCGCTGTCGCTGGCCTATGGCACCAATCTGCCGACGACGATCCTGTTCGATTCGTCGGGCAAGGAAGTGTGGCGCTGGAACGGCGGCAATGATTGGAGCAGCGCGACCGCGGCCAAGCTGATCGCCGAGGCGCGCTGATCCGCTAGAGGACGATCGCGTCGCTCCGCACCACCCGCGCGATCTGCGGCAGGATGTGGCGGATGGCGAAATCGTGCAGCTCCGCCGATCGCGAGGTGCAGGCGTCTTCGGCAATGACGACGTCGTAGGACAGTTCCCACGCCGACCGCGCGGTCGATTCGACGCCGAAATTGGTCGCGATGCCGGCGATCACCACCGTCTTCACGCCGCGCCGCCGCAGCTGCAGGTCGAGGTCGGTGCCGGTGAAGGCGCCCCAATGGTGCTTGAGCACGACGACATCGCCCAGGTCGCGGATGCCGGGCAGCAGGTCGGCGAAGCCGGCGGGCGTCCCTTCCCTCGGCAGGCGCGGCTGGTCGACGTTCAGGCCCGGCGCCTCGTCCGCGGTGAAGCCGACGTGGACGACGACGACCGGCGCACCGGCGGCGCGGAAGCGCTGGGCCAAGCCCGTGGCGGTCTGGACCGCCTCGTCGCCGGTGCGCGGCCCCTTGTCGCCGGGCACGATGCCGCGCTGCAGGTCGATGAGGATCAGGGCGGTGGTGCGGGGGTCGAGCTGGGCCATCGCGCCATAACCGGCTGCGCAGAACGACGTTCCGCGCCACCGAATCGTATATTGTCTGGCGTGACGGGTGCGGTAGGGTGGCCGTCTGCCGGGAGGACCGAATGACGATCATCGTAGAACGCCGCACGTTGCTGGCTGGAGCCGGGGCCGCTGCCGCCGCGCTGCCCTTCGCTCGAGCCACCGCCGGTACCGCCTCGCCGACGCCTTCGCCGCGTCGCATCACGCCGCTCGACGACGGCTGGCGCTTCCATCTCGGCCATGCCGCCGACCCGGCCCAGGATTTCGGCTTCGGCGCGAGCCACGACACCTATGCCAAGTCCGGCGACGCCGGCACACCCGTCGCCACGGCCAAGTTCGACGACAGCGGCTGGGCGGCGGTGCGCCTGCCGCACGATTGGGCCAATGCCCTGCCCTACGAGCGCTTCGGCCCACCGGGCAGCGAAGCGGACAAGACCGGCAGCTACCAGGGATTCAAGCCGGTCGGCCGCCGCTTTCCGGCGAACAGCGTCGGCTGGTACCGCCGCCGGCTCGACGTTCCAGCGACCGAAGCCGGCCGCCGCCTCCGCCTCGAATTCGACGGCGCAACGCGCGACGTGATGGTGATCCTCAACGGCTTCTTCGTCGGCCGCAGCGAGAGCGGCTATGCTCCGTTCAGCGTCGACATCACCGACTTCGCCGTGCCGGGCGGCGACAATATCCTGGTCGTGCGCTGCGACGTCAGCCTGGGCGAGGCATGGTCGTACGAAGGCGCCGGCCTGTACCGCCACGTCCGGCTGGTTTCGAGCGCGCCGACGCACATCCGGCAATGGGGCGTCGCGGTGCGGCCGGAGGTCGACGCAGGTCGTGCGACCATCCGCATCGCCACCGAACTGGTCAACGACGGTCCAGCCACCACGGTCACGTTGCGGTCCGGGGTGATCGGCCACGACGGACGACGGCTCGCCGAGGCGGTCGAACAGCAGGTCGCGCTACCCGCCTGGAGCGAGCGCACGATCGACCAGGTCGCGACCGTCGCCGATCCGCAGCTCTGGTCGCCGGAGACGCCGCATATCCACAGGCTCGAGAGCGCGGTGATCCGCGACGGCGTGGCGGTCGACGGGGACGTCACCCGCTTCGGCATCCGCACCTTCCGCTTCGACGCCAAGGCCGGCTTTTTCGTCAACGGCAAGCCGGTCAAGATCAAGGGCACCTGCAACCATCAGGACCATGCCGGCGTCGGCTTCGCGGTGCCCGACAGCCTGCACCGCTGGCGGATCGAGCAGCTGAAGGCGATGGGCTCCAACGCCTATCGCTCGACGCACCACCCCGCACCGCCCGCGGTGCTCGACGCCTGTGACGAGCTCGGCATCCTCGTGCTCGACGAGACGCGGCAGATGTCGAGCAATCCGGAAGCGATGGGGCAGCTGGAACGGATGATCCGCCGCGACCGCAACCGCGCCTGCGTGTTCCTGTGGAGCATCGGCAACGAGGAGGTGCACCGCGCCACCGCGACCGGCGCGGCGATCGCGCGGACGATGAAGCGGCGCATCTACGAACTCGACGGCACGCGCCCGATCACGGAGGCGTTCAACGGCCATTTCGGCGAGGGCGCTAGCCCCGTGCTCGACGTGATGGGCTTCAATTATTATCTCGACGGCATCGACCCGTTCCACGCCGCGCATCCGGACGTGCCGACGATCGGCACCGAGACGGCGAGCACGGTGATGACCCGCGGCGTCTATGCCCGCGACGACAAGGCGCAGCTCGTCCCCGCCTATGACACCGACTTCCCGCGCTGGGCGAGCACCGCCGAACGCTGGTGGACGCTGTACGACGCACGGCCGTGGCTGTCGGGCGGCTTCGTATGGACGGGCTTCGACTATAAGGGCGAACCGACGCCCTATGAGAGCTGGCCGAGCAACGCCTCCAACTTCGGCCAAATGGACAGCTGCGGCTTCCCCAAGGACAATTACTATTATTACAAGGCCTGGTGGGGCTCGGAGCCGGTGCTGCACCTGTTTCCGCACTGGAACTGGGCTGGACGCGAGGGCCAGCCGGTCGATGTCTGGGCCCACAGCAACGGCGAGGCGGTGGAGCTGTTCCTCAACGGGCGCAGCCTCGGCACGAAGACGGTCGAGCGCGGCCGCCATCTCGCCTGGTCGGTGCCCTATGCCCCCGGCCGGATCGAGGCGCGCAGCCGCCATGCGAACGGCAAGCGGCTGGTCGCGGTGCGCGAGACGACCGGCGCGCCGGCGGCGATCCGGCTGTCGAGCGACCGGCGGCGGCTGGCAC
>JAEWJQ010000159.1 GCA_023386515.1 Pseudomonadota bacterium
GCATTGTTCGGACGCCAAGATCGATATCGTCGCGGAAGGATTCGACGTCGCGCTGCGCATTGCCGACCTGCCCGATTCGAGCCTGCGGGCGCGGCGGCTGTGCGGCATCCGCGTCCACACCGTCGCGGCGCCCTCCTATCTGGCGCAGCACGGCATTCCGGCGCATCCCAGCGACCTCGCCGGGCATCGGCTGCTTGGCTATTCCAACGTCACCGGCCCGTGGCGCTTCCGCGCGCCCGGCAAGGCGGAGGTGACCGTCCGCCAGGAAGGGCCGCTCGCCGCCAATTCGGGCGAAGCGCTGGTGCCGACCCTGATCGCGGGGCTGGGAATCGCGCGCCTGCCCGGCTTCATCATCGGGCCGCACATCGCCAGCGGCGCAGTGGTCGAGCTGCTGGAGGATTGGGCGCCAGGACCAATCGGGCTCCACCTGCTGACACCGCCCAGCGCCTTGCGCCCGGCGCGGGTCGAGGCGCTGCTCGCCTTCCTCTCGGCCCGCCTGCGCGATCCGTGCGAGGCGGGCTGACGATTCCCCTTCCTTCCGCGAAAGGGATGAAGGAGCAAAACGGACCATCGCTCATTGAGCACGGGATGCCGATCCGTTCCCTCGTCCGTCCCGCGCGCGCCGCATGAGTCCGCCCAAGGCCCGCCTCGCGCCCGACGAGAGCGATGCGCGGTTCATCCGGCGCGTCCTCTATGTCCTGATCATCGCCGCGCTCGCTGCCGCACTGTTCAAGGCGGGCAATTTGCTGATCCTCGCCTTCGGCTCGATGCTGGGCGCGATCGCGATCCACGCTATCGCCGACCTGTGGCGGACGCGGGCGAAGGTGCCGGAGAAGGCGGCGCTGCCGCTCGGCATGATCACCGCGATCGGCATCGTCGGTTTCCTGGTGTGGCTGTTTGGCGTGCAGTTCCGCGAACAGGTCAACGTGCTGGTCACGCGTGCGCCGGGACTGCTCGACCAACTCGCCGCCTGGGCGTCGCAAAGCCCGGTCGGTGCCAAGATCGTCGATGCGGTGCGGCAGGCCTATGCCGGGTCGCAGGCGGCGCGCGACGTCGGCGGCCTGGTGACCGGGGCGGGCGAGTTGCTGCTCAACTGCATCCTGCTGCTGGTCGGCGCGCTGTTCTTCGCCGCCGATCCCGGCATCTACCAGCGCGGTTTCCTGTTCCTGATGCCGCCGTCGAAACGGCCGGCGATCGAGGATGCGCTGTTCGACGTCGGTTCGACGCTGCGCCTGTGGCTGCAATCGTCGCTGATCCTGATGACCAGCATGGGCACGCTGATCGGCATCGGCCTGTGGATCAGCGGCGTGCCGTCTGCCGCGGCGCTCGGCCTGCTGGCGGGTCTCAGTGAATTCATTCCCTATATCGGCCCGACCGCGGCGATGGTGCCCGCGCTCGGCCTCGCCGCGACTCAAGGGACCGGGCCGCTGATCGGCGCCCTCGCCACTTATGCCGTCGTGCGGCTGATCCAGACGAATTTCATCACCCCATACGTCCAGGCGCGGGTGATCTCGATCCCGCCGGCGATCACCGTCTTCGCGATCATCGGCATCGGCGTCATCTTCGGCATCTTCGGCCTGTTCTTTTCCGCCGCACTGCTCGTCGTGATCTTCACGCTGGTGCGCAGCCTGTACCTGCGCGAGGTGCTGGGCGAAGACATTCCCCGCAGCCGGCATCAGACGTTGCTCGGCCCAGACCTTACTCCGCTCGACCCCGACGGCAACGAAGCCGCATCCGACGCGCGGTAATCAGCCGCTTAATCCCTTTTAAGCGCAAATTAACCTTTGTCGTTCAGAGGTGATTTGGTTAATGAATCCGGGCCGTCCGGGCACAGCAGGGTGTGCCCGTCCGCGCCAACAGGGGACAACGCGATGCGGGTGCTGCTGATCGAGGACGAGCCGACGACGGCCAAGGCTATCGAGCTGATGCTCGGGACGGAAGGTTTCAACGTCTACACCACCGACCTGGGCGAAGAGGGCTTGGACCTCGGCAAGCTCTACGACTACGACATCATCCTGCTCGACCTCAATCTGCCGGACATGCACGGCTATGACGTGCTGAAGAAGCTGCGCGTCGCGCGGGTGCAGACGCCGGTGCTGATCCTGTCGGGCGTCAACGAGATGGATTCGAAGGTGCGCAGCTTCGGCTTCGGCGCCGACGATTACGTCACCAAGCCCTTCCATCGCGAAGAGCTGGTCGCGCGCATCCACGCCGTGGTGCGCCGCTCGAAGGGCCATTCGCAGAGCGTCATCCGCACCGGCAAGTTGGCGGTCAATCTCGACGCCAAGACGGTCGAGGTTGACGGCGCCCGCGTGCACCTGACCGGCAAGGAATATGCGATGCTGGAGCTGCTCTCGCTTCGCAAGGGCACTACGCTGACCAAGGAAATGTTCCTCAACCACCTGTATGGCGGGATGGACGAGCCGGAGCTGAAGATCATCGACGTCTTCATCTGCAAGCTGCGCAAGAAGCTCAGCCTGGCCTGCGAGGGCGACAATTACATCGAAACGGTCTGGGGCCGCGGCTACGTGCTACGCGAGCCCGAGGAAATCACGGCGGTCGCGTAACGCCTCCGGCCCCCCGCCACGCGGCGGAGGCTCAGGCGACGATCCGGTCGGCCAGCATCCGATAGAATAGGCCGATGTCGGCCAGCTCCCGCCCCGCCGGTCGCAACTCCGCGCCGAGCGGGAAGGTCTGCAGATCCTCGGACACCGGGCAATACCAGCCCGCGGTCATCCAGCGCCCGTCGCGTTCGTCGGCGCGCGAGACGACCCCGCCGGTGTGGATCAGGCAGGCGCGGGTACGGCCGAGCGCGCGCAATCGCCGCTGGTCCGGACCTTCCGAAAAAGGCGCGATCTTGTTCGCCATGTTACGCTGGACCGTGACGGCCGGAGCATGGCCCGTCGCCTCGTCGATCAGCAGGTGCAGGAACCGGTCGAGCTCCCCCAGACAATTGGCGATATAGCGCCGGCGCACCTCCGCCGTACGCGGCGACGGCCCGCCGCCGCCGGACAACAGGCGCGGCCCGCCGTCGGCGAGAAACCCCGCCGCCCGCGTCAGCGTCTGATAACGACGATCGATCAGGACGCGGCCCGCCGCATCATCGCGGCCCCTCGACGATCACAGCCGGGGTGCGTTGCGCCTCACGGCGTCGCTCGGCGAGATCGGCCCGGGCCGCCATCGCCTCCCACGAGGCGGCGGCGCGACTGCAACGCTCGCGAACGTTCTCGAGCACCGCTTCGCCGGCGGCGCGATGCTGTTCCGCTGCCTGATGGCGGTAGAAGGCCGCGGACTTGGACGGCGCGTCGCTCATCGGCCGTCGCTCCGGTCGAGTTCGGCGATGACCGCGGCGAGACCTGGCTCGCCGTCGATCGCCAGATCGATCGGCCGGCCGCCGAGCGCGTCGTCCGGCGTGTTGAGGAAGGCGATGACCCGGTCGCGGTCGCGAAAGGCACGCCATGCCGCATCCGCGACGACCGCCTGCCGGCGCTTCTGCCCATCGTCGAGCTTGACGCGCGGCTGCGCGGGTCGAAAGCGCTGCGTCTGACGGGGCGTGTCGCTCATGCCAGCGGCACCAGCGGGGTGGCATTGCCGCGCGCGACCTGCGTCATCGTCTCGATCCGGCGGGCATAGCCGCGGGCGAGCTGGCGGTGGCAGAGGCGCGCTTCGACGCTGGCGGCGGCGTCGGCCATCATCAGCGCGACCTGATGGCGATGAAGAAGATAGTTGAGGCCCATGGCAGGTCTCCCGTTCCGTAATCGGGAGCACACTCGGTCTCTCAGTCGCGATCGCCTACAGGACGAATTTGATCGCGATACGTGTCATATAGGGAGCATACAGCAAATCCGCCACCCCGTCCGTCAGCGCAACACGAAACCGAGGGGCTCGATTGCCGGCGGCAGGTCGTGGCGGCCAGCGGCGGACAGCAGATCGCGCTCGACGGTGCGGACCAGCGCGTCGAGCGGCAGGTCGTTGTCGTCGTCGCCGAAGGGGTCCGACAGTTCGTCCCCCAAGGCGTCGAGGCCGAAGAAGGCATAAGCGATGACCAAGGTCGGCAGCGGCACCCACCAGCCGAGTTCGGGCGCGAGCGCGAACGGGAGCAGGCAGCAGAACAGATAGACGATCCGGTGCAGCAGCAGCGAATAGCTGAAGGGCAGCGGGGTCGTCGTGATGCGCTCGCACCCGCCCTGGACATGCGCCAGTTCGGCCAGCGTGCCCTCCAGCACCGAATGGCGGATCGGATCGATGGTGCCGGACTCGACCAGCGTCAGGCAGCGCCGCCCGACCTCGCGCAGCACGGCGTCCGTGGGATTGGGCAGCCCGCCGGGCAAGCCCGGCCACCAGGGGCGGATCGCCGCCGCCTCGTCGCGATCGCGCAGCCG
>JAEWJQ010000389.1 GCA_023386515.1 Pseudomonadota bacterium
GCTGGTAGACGTTGGTGATGTGGACGTTGGTCACGTTGTTGACGACGCGATTGTAGAAGACGTGGCCGCCGTTCCAATAGCCGCCCTGACAGCCCAAGCCGGTATAGCCGAAGCCATAGGGCACGCCGCCGTAGAAGCCGACGTGCGGGCCCCAATAGCCGCCATGGAAGATATAGGCACCACCGCTCCACCCCCACCAGGGCGGGGTCCACAACAGGCCGGGCCGGGGCGCGCGCACCCAGGTGCCGGGCACCCAATAATAGGCGTCCTCGATATCGTCCCAGGCCCAATAGCCGGGCGTCCAGATGAAGTCGGCGCCGGGCAGCGGTGGCTGGACGTAGACGGGCAGCGGCGGCGGTGGCGTGCCGACGCTGATGTCGATCGACAGCTGCGCCGACGCCGGCGGGGCGGCGAACAGGCCGGCGGCCAGTCCCCATGCCGCGAACTTCACAATCTTCACGCTAACCGCTCCTCACCTGTATCAGGTGGGCAGATTGGGCATGTCCCGGCTGAACGCTTTATGACGGATCGGCCCCATGACGAAGATGTCATGGCGAATTCATGATGTTGGGCGGTGATGTTTAGAGTTGCGGTGAGAGTATAGGCGCAAGTAGTTGCTGGGGCCGGAGGGTAAACGTGACTGGAAGCCTGTCCTACAGGCGCCGACCATGTTAGTCGGTAGCCTGGCTCTTTCTCATCGCTGCTTCACGATCAGGCTGCTCGGCCCGTCGCGGTGAGGTGTCGCAGGTGCGACTTTTGAGACTTTCCGCCGCGCCGTCGCATGGGGGCGCCCGTCCGACCACCCACCTCGCCGCGCGTCAGGGCTGCATCGCAGCCAGCACGGCGTGATATTGGCCGGCGGCGATCGGGCGTTCGAACTGGCAGCCGATCCGCCCGCCCAGAGCCCAGCGCACAGCGACTGGCGTCTCGCCGACCAGCGGCAGCTGCACGCGAATCCATTCGCCGACGCTGACCGGCGCATCGCTGCGGATCATCAGGCCGCCCGGCGACAGATTGACGACGAGCACCGTCACCGTCCGGCGATCGGCGAGCAGCACGCGGCCCCGGAAATGGACCTCGTCGCGGGGTTCGGCCCGCCCGTCGTACGTCTGGTTCACCGCTCCGAGCACATGCTGGCGCCTCATCACCGTCCGCCTATTCGGACCGTTGTGGACGTTTACTAAAGACGCACCCTTTACAGAGACTTACCGCAGCACTCGGTTCGTCGCATCAGCCGGCGACCAACAGCCCGTGGTTCTTCTTGCCGGCCGACAGGCGGACCGGTTCGGGCCCGACGGCGATCACCTGCGCCTCGTCGGCGATCTTGTCTGCGCCGAGTCGCGCGCCGCCACCGGCGATCAGCCGTCGCGCCTCGCCTTTCGACTTGGCGAAGCCGAGCGCGATCAGTGCGTCGACGACGCCGATCGACCCTCCGGCGACGGTGACGGTCGGCAGCGCCCCGCCGCTCGCGCCTTCCTCGAAGGTGCGACGCGCGGTTTCCGCCGCCTCATCCGCCGCGGCGCGGCCGCGGCACATGGCGGTCGCCTCGTTGGCGAGCACCTTCTTCGCTTCGTTGATCTCGGCGCCCGGCAGGGCCTCGAGCCGGGCGATCTCGTCGAGCGGCAGGTCGGTGAACAGCCGCAGGAACCGGCCGACGTCCCGATCGTCGGTGTTGCGCCAGAACTGCCAGTAGTCGAAATGCGGCAGCTGGTCCTCGTGCAGCCAGACCGCGCCGGCCATCGTCTTGCCCATCTTGCCGCCATCGGCGGTGGTGATCAGCGGCGTGGTGACGCCGAACACCTCGGTCCCGTCCCTCCGCCGGGCGAGCTCGATACCGTTGACGATATTGCCCCATTGGTCGCTGCCACCCATCTGCAAGCGGCAACCGTGGCGATGCGCCAGCTCGCGGAAGTCATAGGCCTGCAGGATCATGTAGTTGAATTCGAGGAAGCTGAGCGATTGCTCCCGATCGAGGCGCAGCTTGACCGAATCGAAGCTGAGCATGCGGTTGACGCTGAAATGCTGACCGACCTCGCGCAGGAAGGGGATATATTCCAGCCGGTCGAGCCATTCGGCATTGTCGAGCATCACCGCGTCCGTCGGCCCGTCGCCGAAGGTCAGAAAGCGTTCGAAGATCCGCTTGATCGACGCGACATTGGCCTTGATGCCGTCCTCGCCGAGCAGCTTGCGCGCCTCGTCCTTGAAGCTCGGGTCGCCGATCTTGCCGGTGCCGCCGCCCATCAGCACGATCGGCTTGTGGCCAGTCTGCTGCAGCCGGCGCAGCAGCATGATCTGGACCAGGCTGCCGACGGGCAGCGACGGCGCGGTCGGGGCGAAGCCGATATAGCCCGGCACGACCCCCTTGGCGGCGAGCGCGTCGAGCGCATCGGCGTCGGTCAGCTGGTGGATGTAGCCGCGCGTCGAAAGCGTGTTGAGCAGGTCGGAAGCGTAGGTCATGCGCGCAGCCGTTACACAGCCGGTGCGGCCCCGTCACCTGTCGCGACGACCATGCGCGTTGCCGGCTAGCGCCGCGGCAGCTGGCTTTGCGGATCGACCGGCGTGCGCCCTTTGCGCAGCTCGAAATGCAGCTCCGGCCGCTCGGCATAGCCGGTGTCGCCCGACAGCGCGATGGTCTGGCCGCGCTTGACGCTCTGGCCGCGCTGGACGAGCAGCTTGCTGGCGTGGCCGTAGACGCTGGTCCAGCCGTCGCCGTGCTTGACGATGATCAGCCCGCCGAGCGCGGCGATGCCATCGCCGGCATAGGCGACGACGCCGTCGGCGGCGGCACGCACCGGCGTGCCGATCGGCACCGCGATCTTGATGCCGTC
>JAEWJQ010000027.1 GCA_023386515.1 Pseudomonadota bacterium
CGCGCGCGGGGCGCGCGCGACCAGGCCGGTCGTTGTCATCAGGCCGCAGAGCGCCGATGCGAGAAGCCCCTTGCGGAGGCCCCGCTTTTTGATGGTCATCCTTGTTCCCCTCGTTGACGCTCCCCAGCGTCGTAGACCGCCGACCGTATACGGTAGGCAGAACAACTATGTTGCAGATTAATTGGAGTGCAAGGAATAATTTGCCGTTCAGACAATTTTGGCCAGATTCATGCCCGATGCGGCCTTTCTGCAACACCGATGTGCGTGGAGACGCGGTTCGACAGCAGGAAAATAACGATTCGGCCCCACAGGGCATGTCCAATCAATTGCGCCAAGAGGATATGCCAGCAGGCTGGCACAGCGGATGCACCAGGCTATCCCACGCTATTAATGGCAGGGCCTCGATGGCCCGCCGATGGGCGCGTTAGGCCGGCGCGAACACGCCGCAGGCGATGCGGCCGCCGCTGTTGCCCGATGGGTCGGTCATCAGATCGTCGGGGCCGGCATGGACGACGATCGCGGCGCCGTCGGCGTCGAGCAGGCCGGCCAGCGTCTGGCCGGGAATGGTGACGCCCAGCGTGCCGCGGCCATCCGTGCCGACCGTCAGATTGGGCAGGTCGCCCTCGTGCGGCCCCTGCGGGTTCATCGTGCCGTGCTTCTTCTGGTCGGGATTCCAATGACCGCCCGCGGTGGTGAAGTCAGGCGCGTCGCAACGCCCGGTCATGTGGATATGGGCGCCGTGCGTGCCCGCCGGCAGACCCTTGACGTCGAGCGTGTAGCGCAACCCGCCGGTCACTTCCGTCACGGTGGCGCGGCCGGCGTCGGCGCCGGTCGCGGTGTGCAGCATCGCCGTCGCGCGGGCGCCGCCGGCCATCGGCGTGCCGGTCACCATGTCATGGCCCTTGTCACAGGCGGAAAGCGTCAGGGCGGCACAACCGGCCAGGAACAGCGCGCGCATGGTCGAAACTCCCGAGATGATCCTTACGAACCCGTCATGACCCGGCGGGTTCCCGAAAGCTACCCCGCAAGCGGCCAGCGCATGACGGCGTCGTAGCGCGCACCCTCATGCCCGAGGTGACTTTCGTAGAGGATGAGGTGACCGGCAGTGAAAGGCGGGCAGGACAGTCCGGCGTGGACCGACAGCCAGGCCTCGCTCTCCGGCGCGGTGCCGGCGCTCCGCCCGAAGCGCGCCAGCGTGACATGCGGGAGGAAGGCGCGCCGTTCCGGCGGCAGGCCGGCGCGGACACATGCCTGATCGATCTTGCGCTGCAGATGGTGGAGCGGATCCGACGGCGCCACCGTCGCCAGCAACGTGTCGGTGCGGCCGCGATGATCGAAGCGGCCGACGCCGGCGATCGTCACCGTCGGCGCCGGTGCGTGTACGGTGGCGAGCGCGGCGGCCACATCTTCGGCCAGCGGCCGATCGACTTCGCCGATGAACCGCAGCGTCAGGTGAAGTTGCTCGTCGTCCTGCCAGCGCGCGCCGGGAATGCCGCCGGACAGGGTCAGCAGCCGGGCGCGAATCTCGGGGGGCGGACGCAGCGCGACGAAGAGGCGGGGCATGGCGAACCGGCGGCAAGAGGCGAGGGGCAGGTCGTGTGTGCCCAAGTGCGCCGGCGGTGGCAATCGCCCGCAGATGCGGCGTGCCGGCAGGTGTGTAACATTCTGTTGCGGGCAACCACGCGTCGCTCAGCCACCGCTTGAAAAGCGGCCGCCCGGGGGCGATATTCCGGGCTAACCGGCATCATGCCGGGCAAAGGAGTTTTGGATACCATGGCTAACTGGTCCGACCCCCGGCAGAGCGCCGCGCCGTTCGGCGCCCCGCGCGCAGGGGCCGCGCGCAGCGGCGCCTATGACGCGGGTCTGCGCTCGTACATGCTGTCGGTCTACAACTACATGACGTCGGGCGTGCTGCTGACCGGCATCGTCGCGCTCGGCTTCGCCTATTCGGGCGCGGCGGAGGCGGTGTTCGCCAATGGCGCGTTGCGCATGATCCTGATGCTGGCGCCGCTCGGCGTGGTGTTCGCGATGAGCTTCGGCCAGGGCCGGTTCTCGACCGGCACGCTGCAGCTGCTGTTCTGGGCGTTCGCGGTGCTGATGGGTCTGTCGCTGTCGACGATCTTCCTGGTGTATAGCGGCTCCTCGATCGCCGGTGCGTTCTTTGCCACTGCGGCGGGTTTCGCGGCGCTGAGCCTGTACGGCTACACCACCAAGAAGGACCTGTCGGCGCTCGGCACCTTCCTGATCGTCGGTCTGGTCGGCCTGATCGTCGCCAGCCTGATCAACCTGTTCGTCCAGTCGGGCCCGCTCGCACTGGTGATCAGCATCGTCGGCGTGCTGCTGTTCGCGGGCCTGACCGCTTATGATACGCAGCGCACCAAGAGCCTGTATTTCCAGGTGGCCGGCACCGACATGGTCGGCAAGGCCGTGATCCTGTCGGCGCTGTCGCTGTACCTCGACTTCATCAACATGTTCCTGTTCGTGCTGCGGCTGTTCGGTTCGCAGCGCAACTGATCCGCAGCGTTGCGATGATCCCTTGCGAAGGCCCGGCGGCGATCCGCCGGGCCTTTTGTTTTGCCCGTCCTCACTGAAGGGAGCGCGCCATGCGCCTGACGATCGCCGCCGACCTGGACTATGCCATCGTCGGCGGACCCACCGACGTGCTGCTGCAGATCGAGGTCGCGGCGATGCCCGATCAGCGCCTGGTCGAGCAGGCGCTGACGGTGTGGAGCGACCTGCCCATCGCCGCGGTGCGCGGCGAGGACGGCGTCGGCCAGCGCTGCTGGGCGCAGGTCGAAGGGCGGCTGACCGCGGAATATCGGGCGGTGGTGGAGATCGCGCGGCAGGCCGACGATCTCGCCGCGCTGCCGGCGACACCGGTGCGCATGCTCGCTGGCGAGCTGGTGCCGTATCTGTTGCCGAGCCGTTATTGCCAGGCGGAGAAGTTCGAGGGGTTCATCCGCGGCGAATTTCCCGGTCTGGCGGGCGGGGCGCTGGCGGCGGCGCTGGTCGATTGGGTCGGTGGCGCGCTGACCTATCGCGCCGGATCGAGCCAGGGGACGACGACGGCGCTGGACACCTTCGCCCGCCGCAGCGGGGTATGCCGCGATTACGCGCATCTGCTGGTCGCGCTGGCGCGGGCGGGGGAGATACCGGCGCGCTGCGTCGCGGCGTATGCGCCGGGCGTCGATCCGCCCGATTTCCACGCGGTCGCCGAATTGTGGCTCGGGGGCGCGTGGCGACTGGTCGATGCGACCGGCATGGCGACGCCGGAGTCGATCGCCCGCGTCTGCGTCGGCCGCGACGCGACCGACATCGCCTTCCTGACCATCTTCGGCGAGGCGTTCCTGCAGCGGCAGAGCGTGTCGGTGACTGCGGGGTGAAGATGCGTTCGGGGGCCGATGGACGGCGCCCGACAAGCTGTGCGTCAGAGCCGATGGCCAGCCCGGCGCTGTCGCCAAGCTACGGGAAACGGGAGCGGGTCTCCGCTAGCTCGCCGTGAGATAGCCCGATCGATCGACCAGGGCATGTACCGCCGGATCGTCGTAGCGGAGCTCGATGAGTTCCCTCACCGCTCGTCGCTTGTCGGGGGCCGCATCGTAATAGGCCCGGGCGATGCGGTAGCCGACATAATAGCCCACATCGCTGACGCCGAACGGATTGGCCGCGCTGTTCCACAGCCAGTTGTCGTAATTGTCGGCGCGCATCTCGGCCAGGAAACGCTGTCTGATCGCCGCGTCATGTTCCGGCCCATAGGTATAGACGGGCAGGGCCGGCTTCCGATCGGTGATCAGTTCGGCCACGAGTTCGGCCACGCCCTCGCGCACAACCTGCTGCGCCAGGCTGCCCTGCGTTTCCTGCTGCTAGGTGTGCACATATTCGTGGATGTTGTTCTGCGCGTTGTTCGCGAAGGGACGGGACGCGAAGAAGACGCCGAGGCGCGACCGCAGCGGTTCGGGCAGCTCCGACACCAGGACGGTTTCGTCACCCAAGGCCAGCTCGGCACCGATGAGCACCGTGTCTCCCATGGTCGTTCCACCCGTGCGCAGCACGCCGATCGCATAGGTGATCGAGGCCGGGCGAAGCTGCGGGTAGAGGCGGCGGAACCGGGCGACGTCGTCATTCAGGCTGGTCACGGCCTGTCGCGAGCGCGCGGTCAGCGGTCTGACCGACTGCCAGAAACGCGGCCAGTTGACGATCGCATCGACATATTGCTGTGCCGTGTAGCGCCGCGCCGTCATGAGCGCGTGCAGGCCCGGCGTTCAGGGGTCGATATAGAGGGTCTGGATCAGGCGCAGCCGCTCGGTAGGATCGGCCGTCGCGTTGATCGCGTCGAACGCCTGCCAGAAGCGCGAGATGTCCTGATCGGACACGGTCTGCGGGTCCAGTGCTGCGCTCGTCTGGGTCGGTGATCCTGCCGCTATGAGATCGATCGGCGCGATGGCACTGGCCGCCATCAGACCGACCGCACCAAGTATCCTGGCTTTCATGTCGTCCCCCTTGACGGGTGATCCTGCCTTGAGCCGATCGGCCGGCAAAGGTCACCTTCGAGGATCGGGCCACCCCAACTATTGGCCGCTTCCCCCGATCAGCCGGAAGATCGAACCCTCGCTCGGCAGACGATCCGATACGGTGAAGT
>JAEWJQ010000070.1 GCA_023386515.1 Pseudomonadota bacterium
CTCCGCCGACGATTTGGCATTAGGCGAGGTTTGGGAGGGCAAGGGCTTCGTCTACGACCTGCTATCCGCGGTGGCCTGCTCATGACCCACGACCTTCGCCTGGGCGTCAACATCGACCATGTCGCGACGGTGCGTAACGCGCGCGGCAGCGGCTATCCCGATCCGGTGCGTGCGGCCTTGTTGGCGGCGGAAGCCGGTGCGGACGGCATCACCGCGCATCTGCGCGAGGATCGCCGCCATATCACCGACGAGGATATCGCGCGGCTCGCCGAGGCGCTGACGATTCCGCTCAATTTCGAGATGGCGGCCACGCAGGAGATGCTGGAGATCGCACTGCGCCATCGGCCGCATGCCGCCTGCATCGTGCCGGAAAAGCGCGAGGAGCGCACCACCGAGGGGGGGCTGGATGCCGCCGGTCAGTTCGCGCACCTCGCACCGATGGTGGCGATGCTGCGCCAGGCCGGCGTTCGCGTCTCGCTGTTCATCGAACCAGCCGCGGCGCAGATCGACGCGGCGATCCGGCTCGGGGCGCCGGTGGTCGAGCTGCACACCGGGCGCTACGCGGAGCTGGAGGGCGAGGCGCGCACGGCGGAACTGCGCCGGCTGTCGGACGCCGCCGCGCTTGCCGCGAAAAATGGCATCGAGGTGCATGCCGGCCACGGCCTGACCTATGACAATGTCGGTCCGATCGCGGCGATACCCCAAGTGCGCGAGCTCAATATCGGCCACTTCTTGATCGGCGAAGCCCTGTTCGTCGGGCTGGACGAGGCAGTGAGGCGGATGCGTGCCGAAATGGACGCGGCGCGGTGAGCGACGGGCGATGATCGTCGGCCTCGGCTCTGACCTTTGCAACATCGAGCGGATCCAGGCGTCGCTCGACCGGTTCGGCGCGCGGTTCGAGGAGCGGGTGTTCACCGACGAGGAACTGGCACGCGCCGCGCGGCGGCCGTTCACCAAGGCCGGAACGCTGGCCAAGCGCTTCGCCGCCAAGGAGGCCTTTTCCAAGGCGGTCGGCACCGGCTTCAACCGCGGGGTCTTCATGAAGGACATCGGGGTCGTCAATGCGCCGTCAGGGGCGCCGACGCTGGCGCTGACCGGCGGCGCCAAGGAACGCCTTGACGCGATGATCCCCGAGGGCCACGTCGCGCGCATCCACTTGACCCTGACCGATGATCATCCCTGGGCCCAGGCCTTTGTCGTGATCGAGGCGATCCCGGACCCCAAGGCATGAAGGAAGCGGTGTTGGACGGCAGCGAGGCGCGTGATCAGGCCACGGGCGACGGATCGCCGGCGCCGGCCGGACCCGAGGCGGACAAGAAGGCCGGCGGCACCGATTGGTGGGGCGAGATCAAGGGCATCTTCTGGCTGGTACTGATCGTGCTGGGCTTCCACAGCTTCATCGCCAAGCCCTTCTACATACCGTCCGAATCGATGCTGCCGGGGCTGCGCATCGGTGACCGGCTGGTGGTGTCCAAATTTACCTACGGCTGGTCCTTCGTCTCGCCGACGATCCCCAATCCCGTCGCGATCTTCGAATCGGTGGTGCTGCGCAAGCCAGAGGAAAGCTGGAGCGTCGGCCTGCCGTTCATCCACGGCCGGCTGCTCGGCCGCCTGCCCAAGCGCGGCGACGTCGTCATCGTCACCCCGCCGGGGACGCGCAACGATTACATCAAGCGCGTCATCGGCCTGCCCGGCGATACGCTGGAGGTGCGCGGCGGCACGGTGATCCTCAACGGCAAGCCGGTGCAGCGCGGCCCGCTGCACTATGTCGATCTGCCCGTCGACACCAACAGCCCGTGCAGCGAGAGCGATTATTATGGCGCCAAGCGGCCGGCGCCCGGCGGCGGCTTCGTCTGCCACCTGCCAATCGTCACCGAGACGCTGCCCAACGGCCGCCGCTACGACACCGTCGACCTGGAGCCGGACAGCCCCGGCGACAATTACGCGCCGATCCGCATTCCCGCCGACCACGTCTTCCTGATGGGCGACAATCGCGACCGGTCGGCGGACAGCCGCTTCCCGCTCAGCCAGCTCGGCCTCGGCGGGCCGGTGCCCTATGAGAACCTTGGCGGTCGTGCGGAGTTCATCACCTTCAGCCTGGATGGCGACGCGACGCTCAACCCGCTTACCTGGTGGGGATCACTGCGCTCGCATCGGGCGGGGATTTCGCTCCACCCGGCCGAGGGTGGTCAATAAGGGGGCCGGAATGGCGCAGACGAAGACGACGCTCGTAACGGACCCGAGCCCCAACGAGCTGCGCGATCCCTTCGTCCGCCAGGAATTGAAGCGCGCCTCCGTATGGCTCGGCCTGATCGGCGCGATCGCGCTGGTCGTGCTGCTCGTCCAGCCGCTGCTGATCATCCTCGCCGGCATCGTCTTCGCCGCGCTGCTCGACGGCGGGGTCAGGCTGCTCGGCAAGGTGCTGCCGATCGGCCGCGGCTGGCGGCTGCTGATCGTCGTGCTGCTCGTCGTCGCCTTCCTGCTCGGCACTTTCTACCTGACCGGCGTGCAGGTGTCGCAGCAGGTCATGCAACTGCGCTCGACGCTGGAGGTGCAGGCGAACCGCGTCACCGGTTTCCTCAGCGCACAGGGGCTGATGCCCGGTGCGTCCGACGTCAACGGCATCGTCAAACAGGCGCTCGGCTCGGTCGGGCGCGTCACGTCCTGGGTCGGCACCGCGATCGGGGCGATCACCAGCCTGTTCATGATGCTGGTGCTCGGCCTGTTCTTGGCGATGGAGCCCAATCTCTACGAGCGCGGGCTGCAATGGCTGGTGCCGAGCGACGCGCGCCCCGAGTTCGCGCGCGTGACGACGCGGATGGGCGAGACGCTGCGCAAGCTGCTCGCCGGACGTCTGCTCGGCATGGCGTTCGAAGGCGTGTTCACGGGGCTGGTGCTGGCGATCGGCGGGGTGCCGATGGCGATGCTGCTCGGCATCATCGCCGGCATCCTGGCCTTCATTCCCAATTTGGGGGCGATCATCACCGGCGTGCTGATGGTCGCGGTCGGCTTCAGCGGCGGTACGCATACCGGTCTGTGGGCGATCGCCACCTATGTCGTGGTGCAGACGATCGACGGCTATGTCGTGGTGCCGATGGTCGCCAAGCGCACCGTCGATCTGCCGCCGGCATTGACGCTGGGGACGCAGATCATGGCGAGCGCGCTGTTCGGCATCCTTGGCCTGGCGCTGGCCGATCCGATGACGGCGATGGTCAAGACGGCGCTGAAATGCCGTGCCGAGCGCGAATCGGAGGCGATCGACGCCGACGCTCAGACCAGCGAGTCGAACAGCGTCAGGTAACGCGCAGCGGAGTCGGCGCCGGGCTGCGGCACCGGATCGGGCCGGGGCGCGGCCAGCCAGTGGGTCAGTGCAGCGGCGAGCCCGCCGGCATCGTCACGCTGGACGATGCTGCCGAAGCGATGGTCGGCGACGATCTCCGCCACCGCGGGGCTGCAGTCGGTAGTGACGACCGGCGTGCCGACCGACAGGGCCTCGCGCAGCACGCCGGGTACGCCCTCGTAATCGGACGGTAGCGCCAGCAGCGCAGCACGCGCCATCGCCGGCAGGGGGTCGGCGGTATGGCCAAGCAATTGCACCCGTCGCTGCAGACCGAGGGCCGCTACCTGCCGCTCGAGCACAGGCCGCAACTCGCCTTCACCCAGGATGGCCAGCGCGACATCGTCGGGCAGCGCGGGCAGGGCGGCGATCAGCCGGTCCCAGCGCTTCTGCGGAACGAGCCGGCCGACGCCCAGCACGAAGCGGCCGCGAGGCAGCGCAGGGAGCGGCGCACCCTCGACGGGCGGGGCGGGCGGATTGGGAATGACGCTGGTGCGCGACAGCATGCGCGTCATCCGCCCCGCCTCCGCCGCGGTGGCCGGCGTCATCGCCACCATATGGTCGAGGAACCATCTGTGTTGGGTCAGCCAGACCCGATGTGCGAGGTCTAGGACCGGGCCATGATCGCCCCGTGCGGCGGCGTTGGACATCTTACCGACGATCGGCGGGCAGTCCCGGCCAAGTCGCAATCGTGTCCAGGCGGCGATGCTGGTGTAGAAATTGCCGGCGCAAAAGATCACGTCCGGTTGGCATTCGCGCACGATGCCGGGCAGGCGGAACTGCGCCAGATAGCTCGGCGTGCCGAGCTCGATGAGGTCGAGCCCCGCCGGCATCTCGGCGGCGAGCGGCCCGGCAGTGTCGCCGATCACCAGGGTGACGCGCCGCCCCGCCGCCAGCCAGCCCCGCGCCAGGCGCAATTGCGCCCGTTCGACGCCCCCGCCCGACAAATCACAAGCATAGGTAAGGATATGGC
>JAEWJQ010000112.1 GCA_023386515.1 Pseudomonadota bacterium
CGGGCGGGCCGAGCAGGTTGAGCTGCCAGGTCATCTAACTGACCGGCGCGGGGCCGCCGACCAGCCGCAGCGCGGCGGGCGGCAGGCAGTCGGCGACCGCGATCAGCTCGACCGCCGGGTCCAGCCCCTCGCGCTCGGCGAGCCGCACCCAGCGCCGCCAGCCGGCGTCGGGCGCAACGGTGGCGTCGACCATCTCGAAATTGCGACTGAAGGTCACCGCGGGATGGCCGCGGTAGACGGCGGCGTCCGCTGTGGGTGGCGTTTCCACACACAAGTGGTCGGTGCGATGGTCGACGGTGGACGCGATCGGGGCCATGAACACGAAGGTCGCGCGCAGCCCCAGCCCCGCCTCGCCGATCACGTCCGCCTGGACATAGGCGGCGTTGCGCCCGCGTCGCAGCCGTTCGGCACGGACGCTGACGCGGCCGCTCAGCGGCCCGACGAAGGCGACCAGCGCCGACCGCAGCGGTGGCAGGTCGCTGTCGCTCGCCTGTGCGGCATGGAGCGCCAAGGCCGCCGACAGGCCGCCATAAGCGGTTCGCCCCTGCAGCCAATCGGCGGGGATGTCGGTGTGCCAGCCGCCGTCGTGCGGCGTGAGCGCGTCGAGGATCGTCTTCAGTGCGGTCATCGTCGCCGAGGCTAGGCGCGTCGGTACCGCGATGCCACCACCGTTTCGCGCCGCCTGCCGGTCAGCGGCCGCCCTGACCGAACAGGATGCGCCGCGTCTCGTCGCTGATCGGCGCGTCCGGCCGGCTGAGTTCGGCGCCCTTGGCATAGGCCGCGGCGGTCGCCGGTCGCGCCGCCACTGCGGCGAACCAGCGGGCGACATTGGGAAAGTCCGCCAGATCCTGCTGCTGCACCGCATGCGGCACGATCCACGGATAGCAGGCCATGGCGGCGATCGAATAGGCGCCGGCGATGAACTCGCGCCCCGCCAGCTGGCGGTCGAGCACGCCGTACAGCCGCGCGGTCTCGCGCACGTAGCGGTCGATCGCATAGGGCACCTTCTCGGGCGCGTAGCGATTGAAATGGTGGTTCTGGCCGAGCATCGGGCCGAGCCCGCCCATCTGCCACATCAGCCATTGCGTCACCGCGACGCGGGCGCGCAACGTATCGCCGCCGAACCGCCCCGTCTTCTCGGCGAGGTAGAGCAGGATCGCACCCGATTCGAACACCGACGCCGGATCGCCGCCGTCCGCCGGCGCGGTGTCGACGATCGCCGGCATGCGGTTGTTCGGCGCGATGTTCAGAAAGTCGGGGGCGAATTGCTCGCCCTTGCTGATGTCGACGGGGACGATGCGGTAGTCGAGGCCGCATTCCTCCAGCATCATCGTGATCTTGTGCCCGTTGGGCGTCGGCCAATAGTGCAGCTCGATCATTGCTGTGCCTCCTCGGCGGCGGGGACGGGGGGTATCCGCGGCGTGCCCGCCCAGATGATCGCCGCCGCACCGCCGATCAAGACCGCGCCGACCAGAAAGGCGGCGCCGTCGAAACCATGCGCCGCGCCGATGCCGAGGCTCTGCGCCGCGATCAGCGGCCCGAGGATCGCGGCGAGCGCGTTCATGCTGCCGATGCCGCCCTGCAGCGCGCCCTGCCGCGTCGCATCGACCATCCGCGACAGGATCGCGTTGAGCGCCGGATAGGCGAAGGCGCCGAGGCAGCCGACCAGGAAGAAGGCATAGACCTGCCAGCCGTGGGTGGTGAAGGCATAGGCGACCAACGTCGCCGTCGCGCAGCCGAGGCCGACGATCGCCGCGTTGCGCTCGCCGAAGCGCGCCAGCACCCGCTGCGTCAGGCCGATCTGCACGACGACGCTGAGCAACCCGACCCAGGCGAGGCTCCAGCCGATCGCGGTCGCGTCCCATCCGAAGCGGATCGCCGCCCAGAACGCCCAGGTTGCCGGATAGACCGCACCGCCCAATTGCCACAGGAACCAGGCGACGAGCAGCGGCGTCGCATTGCCTGCCGCGAACAGGGGCTTGAACGCGCCGACGACATGCGCGTCGCGCAGCCGGAACGGCCGCCGTTTGTCGCGATCCAGCGTTTCGGGCAGCAGTGCCGCCATCGCCAGCGCGTTGATCGCGGACAAAGGGGCGGCGACGACGAAAGGCGCGCGCGTGCCGAGCGCAGCGGCGATCCCGCCCAGCGCCGGGCCGAGGATGAAGCCGATGCCGAATGCCGCGCCGAGCAGGCCGAAGGTCGCGCCGCGCTTATCCGGCGGGGTGGTGTCGGCGATCACCGCCCCGGCCGGGCCATAGGTCGCGCCGGCGATCCCTGCGATGGCGCGGCCGACGAACAGCCAGGCGAGCGTCGGCGCCGCCGCCATCAGCAGATAGTCGAGGCTGAACGCCGCCATCGACGCGATCAGCACCGGCCGTCGCCCGAACCGGTCGCCGAGCTGGCCGAGCACCGGGCCGGCGAAGAACTGGGTGAAGGCGAACACCGCAAGCAGCCAGCCCGACACCCGCGTCGCCCGCGCCAGGTCGAGGTGCCCCATATGCGTGATCAGCGCCGGCAGCACCGGCATGACGATGCCGAAGCCGATCACGTCGACGACCACCGCCGCCAGCACGATCGGCACCGCGCGATGTTCGAACCTCATGCGCCTCCCCCCGGAACCCTGCCGTGGTGTAGCGGGGTTGCGGGGGAAAGGCGATCACCCCGTGCCGTGCACGGGGCGGCGGTTATTGCGCCATCGCCTCGCGCCCGCGCGCCGGCGCGGCATGGAAGGCGGCGAACTGGCGCTGCGCCTCGTCGCTCATCAAATTCTGCATCATCGTCCAATAGCCGGTAACCGCATCCTCGCCGGAGGCGGCATAGGCACGGCTCATATTGCCGTGCAGTCCGCTGAACAGTCGCTGCTCCAGCGCCTCGCCCGCCGGGGTCAGGCGCAGCAGCCGCTGGCGCCGGTCGGTGTCGCCGGTCCGCTGCGCGACCAGTTCGCGCTCGACCAAGGCGCCGAGCACCCGGCCCAAAGACTGTTTGGTAACGCCGAGCAGCGACAGCAGCTCGCCGACCGACAGGTCGGGGCGCCGCCCGATGAAATAGAGACAGCGGTGATGCGCCCGCCCGAGGCCCAGCGCACCGAGTTCGCCATCGGCGTGGCGCAGGTGCGACTTGTGCGCGAACAGCAACAGGTCCATGCCACCGCGGATCACGTCGTCGCGGAGGAACTGGGCGGCGGGGGGCTTGATCGGTTCGGCCATCGATCCCTTCTCGGCTGAAGCTAGGCGGGCCCGGTGATGTTCCCGTCCCTTGCCGTGGAGACGATGCCGAAGGACAACATCCGCACCCTATCCTGCAAAAAAATCGATTGAATGGCACACGGTATACCGCGGCCGGGCCGGTTCAGCCGATCGCCCGGTCGTCGAACATGCCGAACAGCAGGGTGGAGGCGTAGATGGCGATCGCCCGATCACGCGGCATCGTGCCCGCCCATTTGCGCATGTCGAAGGCGGCGTTCTGCAGTGCCATCAGCGCCTGCGCCGCGATCAGTGCGTCGACCGCGCGGATCGATCCTTCGGCGATGCCGTCCATCATCGTACCGGCGAAGCGACGCGCGATCCGGTTCGAACGGTCGACCATCGCGGTCCGCACGTCGGCAGGCAGCCCGCTGAGCGCGGTGGTGCGCAGCAGCGGCGCGCGCTCGGCGAACTGCACGTCGAGCAGTGTGGCGATGACGCTGACCAGCCGCTGCCACTGGCTGCCGCCATGCGCGTCGGCGAGCCGTTGGCAGTCGGAGATCGTGTCGAAGCTGCGCTGGTAGCAGGCGGTCACCAGATCGTCCTTGGCGTCGAGATGGTGGTAGAAGCTGCCCTTGGTGACGTTGAGCTCCGCCGCGATCCGCTGCACAGAGGCGCCGCGATAGCCGAGCTGGTTGATCAG
>JAEWJQ010000121.1 GCA_023386515.1 Pseudomonadota bacterium
CTCCGCCCCCGCCGCGCCGGCGGGCGGGGGTGCCCCCCCCCCCCGCGACTCCCGCCGCGCCGCCCGCGACGATCACCGCCGCGTTCAGCGGTACGCGCAGGAAGCGGTGGGTCACGCCCATCACGGCCGCCGCGATCTGCACCGTCGGTCCCTCGCGTCCGACGCTGGCGCCGCACAGGATCGCGCCGATGGTCAGCGCGACCTTGCCGATCACCGTGCGGACCGAGATGAGCCCGCGCGTCGCCCCCTGCGGATCGTGACGCGCCGCCATCACCTGCGGAATGCCCGATCCGCGCGCCAGCGGCACGAAGCGGCGGGTCAGCCAGACCAACGCCATGAAGCCCAAGGGCGTGGTCAGCAGCGGCAGCCAATGCCAGCGCCGGGCAAAGGCCGCGAAGGTCAGCCCCATCGCGTCCGACACTTCGGCGAACAGCACCGCGACGATGCCGATCGCGATCGCCCCCGCCAGCACCGCGATCCGTCGCCGGAACCGGAGGCTGGTCGGCCCACGCGACCGCAACAGCGCCCGAAACCGTCTGGGCGTCCACCCCCGCGGGCGACGCGGCGGTGTTGGCTCGTCGGTCATGCGGTGGGGGTTAGGGTAAAGGGGAGGAAGATTGAAGCGCTAAAAGCCCCCCCTGAAGGGGAGGGGCTTGCCGGCCGTCTTAGTCGACGAAGGCGCGCTCGATCACATAGGTGCCCGGCTTGGCGTTCGATCCTTCCTCGAACCCGATCCCATCCAGCATCGCCGCCGTCTCGCGGATCATCGCCATCGATCCGCACAGCATGATCCGGTCATTCTCCGGATCGAGCTTCTTGGGTCCCTGCACCGGATCTCCGAACAGGGCGGCGCTTTCGATCAGATCGCCGATCCGCCCGGTGGTGCGGAACGGCTCGCGCGTCACGGTCGGGATATAGTGGAATTGCGTCGCCGCTTCTTCCGACACCAACGGATCGTCGGCCAGCCGCGCCTGCAATTCGTCGTGATAGGCAAGGTCGCTGACCTGCCGCACCGAATGGACCAGGATCACCTGATCGAACATGCCGTAGACGTCGGGATCGCGCGCCAGGCTGAGGAACGGCGCCAGGCCGGTGCCGGTCGAGAAGAAGAACAGCCGCTTGCCGCCGACCAGGGCGTCGGTGACCAAAGTGCCGGTCGGCTTCTTGCCCATATAGACCTCGTCGCCCGGCTGGATCAGCTGGAGCTTGGAGGTCAGCGGCCCGTCCTCGACCTTGATCGACAGGAACTCCAGCTCCTCCGCATAATGCGGGCTGGCGACCGAATAGGCGCGCATGATCGGCTTGGCGTTTTCGCCCCCATTCTCCGGCCAGTCGCCGGGCAGGCCGATCATCACGAACTCGCCGGAGCGGAAGCGGAACGAGGCCGGCCGCTCGACCGCGAAGGAGAACAGGCGGTCGTTCCAGTGACGCACCCACAGCACCTTGACGTTGAGGAACGCCTTGGTCTCGGGAATCAGCACGGGGGCACGGGTATCGGTCATTGCGGGCAAAGCTTCGGATCGTTCGCGAAGCGGTCGCAATATGGGTGCGGGCCGGACGGGTCAACCAAAGCGAAACTTGCAGCCTCCCCAGTGCTCCTGCGCGTGCAGAAGCACATGGATGTTCCCGATCCGTTGCCACCGCCAAACGCCGCCCCCATATCCCGTCGTCTATGGCCATTCAGATCCGCACCAGCCTCGCCGAGCCGGAAACCGGTGAGAGCTTCGTCCCCCACCGTCCCGCGCGCCCCGACAAGGTGGAGGGCGGCAAGCGCTTCGAATTGGTCAGCGAATATCAGCCGTCGGGCGACCAGCCGACCGCGATCCGCGAACTGACCGAAACCGCGCGCGCCGGCGAGAAGGACCAGGTGCTGCTCGGCGTCACCGGCTCGGGCAAGACCTTCACCATGGCCAAAGTCATCGAGGAACTGCAGCGTCCGGCGCTGATCCTCGCGCCCAACAAGATTCTCGCCGCACAGCTTTACGGGGAGTTCAAGAGCTTCTTCCCGAACAATGCGGTCGAATATTTCGTCAGTTATTACGATTACTACCAGCCGGAAGCCTACGTCCCACGCTCCGACACCTATATCGAAAAGGAATCGTCGACCAACGAATCGATCGACCGGATGCGCCACTCGGCGACGCGGTCGCTGCTCGAACGCGACGACGTGATCATCGTCGCCTCGGTGTCGTGCCTGTACGGTATCGGCTCGGTCGAAACCTATTCGGCGATGATCTTCGACCTGAAGAAGGGCCAGACCGCCGACCAGCGCGAGATCGTGCGCAAGCTCGTGGCGCTCCAGTACAAGCGCAACGACGCGGCCTTCGCGCGCGGCAATTTCCGCGTGAAGGGCGACACGCTGGAGGTCTTCCCCTCGCACTATGAGGACACGGCCTGGCGGATCAGCTTCTTCGGCGACGACATCGAGGAAATCGTCGAGTTCGATCCGCTGACCGGCAAGAAGATCGCCAACCTCAACTCGGTCCGTATCTACGCCAACAGCCACTATGTGACGCCCGGCCCGACGCTCAAGCAGGCGACCGAGGCGATCAAGCACGAACTCGCCGAGCGCCTCAAGGAGCTGGTCGCGGAAGGCAAGTTGCTCGAGGCGCAGCGCCTCGAGCAGCGCAACAATATAGACCTCGAGATGATCGCGGCGACGGGCAGTTGCGCGGGGATCGAGAATTACAGCCGCTTCCTGACCGGCCGCCTGCCCGGCGAGCCGCCGCCCACCTTGTTCGAATATCTGCCGGAAAATTCCTTGCTGTTCGTCGACGAGAGCCACCAGACCGTACCGCAGATCGGCGCGATGGCGCGCGGCGACCATCGTCGCAAGATCACGCTCGCCGAATATGGCTTCCGCCTGCCCTCGTGCATCGACAACCGGCCCTTACGCTTCAACGAATGGGATGCGATGCGCCCGCAGACGGTCAGCGTCTCGGCGACGCCGGGCGGCTGGGAGATGGAGCAGACCGGCGGCGTCTTCGCCGAACAGGTCATCCGCCCGACCGGGCTGATCGACCCGCCGGTCGAGATCAAGCCGGTCGAGGAACAGGTCCAGGATCTGATTCAGGAGTGCAAGGCGACCACGGCGAAGGGCTATCGCAGCCTCGTCACCACACTGACCAAGCGCATGTCCGAGGATCTCACCGAATATATGCACGAGGCGGGGATCAAGGTCCGCTACATGCACTCGGACGTCGAGACGCTGGAGCGTATCGAGCTGATCCGCGACCTGCGGCTCGGCGTCTATGACGTGCTGATCGGCATCAACCTGCTGCGCGAGGGCCTCGACATTCCCGAATGCGGGCTGGTCGCGATCCTTGATGCCGACAAGGAGGGGTTCCTGCGCTCCGAGACCTCGCTGATCCAGACGATCGGCCGCGCCGCGCGCAACGTCGACGGCCGCGTCATCCTCTACGCCGACCGGATCACCGGCTCGATGGAGCGCGCGATGAACGAGACGTCGCGCCGCCGCGAGAAGCAGCAGGCGTACAATCTCGAACACGGCATCACGCCGCAGACGATCCGCCGCAACATCGGCGACATCATCGCCCATGTCAGCCAGGGCGATCAGGTCACCGTGCCGATCGACGACGAGCGTCCGCACATGGTCGGCCACAATCTGCGCGCCTATATCGAGGAGCTGGAGAAGAAGATGCGCAAGGCCGCGTCCGACCTCGAGTTCGAGGAAGCCGGCCGCCTGCGCGACGAGATCCGCAGCCTGGAACAGGAGGAACTCGGCCTGCCGGTCGAGCAGCAGAAGGCGCCGATCATGGGCCGCAGCAACGAAGGCAAGCCGGGCACGCGCAAGACGCGCTACGGCAAGCAGCAGAAGATGCGGATGGGGGGACGGCGGGGTCGGTAGACTACACGCTAATAGTACTATTAGCACTATTGACCGTCAAACTGCTCATGCTACGCTGCATGGCGAAGGGATCGCCATGCAAACCATCGATGTGGATTTCGCCGTCTGGAAGACGCTCACCGCGCTGCGGCGCGATGAGGCTCACAGCTACAACGATGTGCTGCGCGATCTCTTGAACCTTCCGTCTTCCGACGCCCCTGGCGAAGGCGCCAGCACCAGCGAAGGGGACGACGGTTGCTATCTCAGCGGCCGATGGATGCCTGCGGGAACTAGGCTTCGTGCCCAGTACAAGGGGCGGCTCCACGACGCACATATTCGCGACGGTCAGTTGATTGATGCGAACGGTGTCATCCATTCTTCCGCGTCAGCGGCGGCCAAGGCGATTACGTCGACGAACGTTAATGGACTGATGTTTTGGTCGGTCCAACGGCCGACAGACACGACATGGCGTCGCCTTGCCAGCGTTCCAAAGAAGTGGTGAGGTCCGTCCACGGAGCGATCATCACCCCGCTTTCGAGATGATCGTGGTCGATTTGCAGATCGGCACAATCACGCCGCGCCGGTCATACGCAATCAGCCATGTCTGTCAGGGCGACCAATTTGTCTTACCGATTGCCCCGCAAGGCAATGATGCGCGGCCGCACATAGATGGCCACAATATGCGCGCCGATAGAGGAAGGCCAGGAAGGGGGACGCGCATGGGCCAGCGGCGTGCTGACCACCACCCCATCGCGGTCCCGCGTCGACCTCGGTGTCGCAAGATCGTCTAGATTAGCGGGGGATGCGCCGTGCATGATCCGCAGCTTCGCCGATCCCGAAACCGGCCGCATCTGGAACCGCGATCGTAGTCGCAAACTCCCGTCGGACATCCAACAACGGGCGATGCGCCGGCTGACGTTACTCGACTCCACGCAAAGCCTTGATGAGATTGGCAATTTGAAAGGCAATCGGCTGCACGCCTTGAAGGACGATCGCGCCGGTCCGCATGCGAGTGTTATCAATATGCAGTGGCGCATATGTTTCGTATGGAAGGACGGTGACGCCCATGACATCGAAATCACCGATTACCATTGATCCGGAGTGGCTCGAGAACGAGCATGCCGGTCAGCTGCTGGTCAGCGAATTCCTGGAGCCGGAGGAACTGAGCGTCGATCAGCTTGCGCGGGCAATCCAGGCGGACAGCGCGCATATCCAGTCGGTCATCGACGGCATAGAGCCAATGGATGCCGAACTTGACCTCCGTCTCGCCCGTTACTTCGGCATGTCGGAAGGTTTCTTCCTGCGGCTACAGGACCGGTACGAGATCGTCGAGGCCAAGCGCGCCTTGAACGACGCGCTCGACCGGATCGTCCCCCGCGCGGCTTAGCCGGCGCTCAGATTCTCCGCGGCCACGCCGTAATAGCTTGCAACGCGGTCGGCATAGGCCTGGTCGAACACCGGCGCGTTGTTCGCCCAGCTCGGCCCACCCTCCAGGATCCGCCGGTCGATCGTGATCACGTACAGGTCGCGGACCGGATCGAACTGCAGCAGGTCGAACGGCACCGGGTAGAAGCTCTTGCCCATGCCAAGGAAGCCGCCGAGGCTCAGCACCGCATGCGTGGTCCGCCCCGAACCCTTGTGCACCATCAGCGCATAGACCGAACCGACGGCGTCGCCATCGCGGCTTTCGACCTTCAGCGAGTGGGCGACATTGGCCTGCACGAGCAGCTGGGTCGTGGCGGTCTGGCTGGCG
>JAEWJQ010000155.1 GCA_023386515.1 Pseudomonadota bacterium
GCCCTGACCGCCGCCGGGGCCGTCGAGCATCGACAGCACGGAATTGAACCCCTGCAGCACGATCTCGGTGGAATATTTGTCGTTGCCCTGCTGATCCTGCCATTTGCGGGTCTGCAGCTGGCCCTCGATATACACCTTCGACCCCTTGCGCAGGAAGCGTTCGGCGACGTTGGCCAGGCCCTCGTTGAAGATCGCGACCGAATGCCATTCGGTCTTTTCCTTGCGCTCGCCGGTGTTGCGGTCCTTCCAGCTTTCCGACGTCGCGATGCGCAGGTTCACCACCTTGCCGCCGTTCTGGAACGACCGCGATTCGGGGTCGCGCCCCAGATTGCCGACGAGAATGACCTTGTTGACGCTGCCTGCCATAGAAACCTCTTAGAGGCCGGCAAACGTTGCCAGCCAGAATGTGATCCCCGCCATGACATAGGCCGCCGCGAAAAGGTAGCCGACCATGAACAACGGCCATTTCCAGCCGTTGGTTTCGCGTCGCGTCACCGCGATCGTGCTGATGCATTGCGGCGCGAAGACGAACCACATCAGGAAGGCGAGCGCGGTCGGCAGGCTCCACCGGCCGCGGATCTGGTCGGTGATCCGTTCGGTGCCGCCGCCGGCCTTGTCGTCGATCGCATAGACGGTGCCGATCGCCGACACCGCCACCTCGCGCGCCGCCATCGCCGGCAGCAGCGCCAGCGCGATGTCGCGGTTGAAGCCGATCGGCTTGACGACATATTCGATGCCATGGCCGATCCGGCCGCCGACCGAATAATCGACCGGGCTGATCCCGCTGCCTTCCGGCGGCTTGGGAAAGCTGAGCAGCAGCCACAGCACCATGGTGGTGGCGGCGATGATCGTGCCGGCGCGCTTCAGGAAGATCAGCGCGCGCTGCCACAGGCCGATCAGGATGTCGCCCGCGCGCGGCACCTGGTATTTCGGCATCTCCATCATGAAGCCCGACGACGCCCCCTTGGTCACCGTCCGGCGCAGCACCAGCGCGGCGACATAGGCGCCGGCAATGCCGATCAGCAGCAGGCCGAACATGACGAGGCCCTGCAGCCGGACGAACGGCAGCACCGGCGTGTTGGGGATCATCGCGCCGATGATCAGCGTGTAAACCGGCCAGCGCGCGCTGCACGTCATCAGCGGCGCGATCAGGATCGTGGTCAGCCGGTCCTTCTCGTCCTCGATCACGCGGGTCGCCATGATCCCCGGCACCGCGCAGGCGAAGCTGGACAGCAAGGGGATGAAGGCGCGGCCCGACAGGCCGACCGTCGCCATCAGCCGGTCCATCAGGAAGGCGGCGCGGACCATATAGCCCGACGATTCGAGTACCAGGATGAAGAGGAACAGGATCAGGATCTGCGGCAGGAAGACGACCACCGCGCCGACCCCGGCGACCAGGCCGTCGGCGAGCAGCGAACGGACGAAGCCGTCGGGCAATTGCGTGTCGATCAGCCGCTGCAGCGCCGCGAAGCCGGCGTCGATCATGTCGGCGGGCACGGTCGCCCACGAAAAGACCGCCTGGAACATGACGAACAGGATGGTCGCGAGCAGCAGCGGCCCGGCGACCGGATGCAGCGCCACCGTGTCGAGCAGGTGCATCCAGCGCCGCCCGCTGGTTTCGGCGACGGTCGCGGCGCCGGCGATCTTCCGCGCGCGGCGTTGCAGCGTGACGATATCGTCCTGGATGCTGCCGTCGGACGGGCGCAGCGGCGTCGCGCCGCGCGTCGCCACTACCGTCGCCAGCGCGGCGCGCAGCGCGTCGAGGCCGCGGCGCCGCACCGCGCCGGTCGGGATCACCGGCACGCCCAGCTCGCGCTCCAGCACGGCGGGATCCAGCGTCAGCCCGTCGCGCTCCGCCAGGTCGATCATGTTGAGCGCGCCCACAACCGGCAGGCCGAGCGCGATCAGTTGCAGCGTGAAGCGAAGATGGTTGTCGAGATTGGCGGCGTCGACGACGACCACCATCGCGTCGGGCAGCCGTTCCAGCCCGCCCTTGCCGGTGACGACGTCGCGGGTCACGCGCTCGTCCGGACTGGACGGTTCCAGACTGTAGGCACCGGGGAGGTCGATCAGCTCGACCGGACGGCCGTCGTCGAGCATCAGCCGGCCCGAATGGCGCTCGACGGTGACGCCGGGATAATTGCCGACCTTTTGGCGTGCGCCGGTCAGGGCGTTGAACAGCGCGCTCTTGCCGGCATTGGGATTGCCGACCAGCGCGATCAGCGGCGGATGTTCCATGGACGCGGGCCGGCTTATTCGGCCGGCATCGGCACCGAAACCTGGATCGCCGACGCGACCGCGCGGCGCAGCGCCACCGTCATCCGGCCGATGCGGCAGGCGATCGGGCCGCTACCCAGCCGGGCGCGATGCAGCACCTCGACCCCGACGCCCTCGTCGAAGCCGAGCTCGCGCAATCGCCGCGCTTCGGGGGCGGACAGGCGGGTCCAATCGATCGCATCGACCGTGGCGGCGTGATGGCGCGGCAGCGTCTCGAGGTTCAGAGTCGGAAACACAGTCCCTTTATAGAGGGAGTGCGACTGATTATCAATTACCGTCTGTCGCATGAGCAGGGCTACTCCCCTCCCGCTCGCGGGACGGGCTGGGGGAGGGCGGTCGCGACGTCCGCCGGCCTCACGCATTTCTTTCCCCTGACCTCTCCCGCGAGCGGAAGGGAACTAGACCACCGGATAGCGCAGCCGGCCGATGAAGCGCGACAGGCTGGGGCGGTGCTCGGTGCGGCGGATCATGCTCGCCTTGGCCTTTTCGAAACGCATGATCCCTTCGATCCGGCGGCCGAGGAAGGCGCGCGTGTCGGCAAAGCCCTCGCTGTCGTCGTCGAGGAAGACGGTGACGGTGGCGCCATAGACGCCGAGCAGGATCGCCCGCTTGGTATAGTGATTATAGTCGGTGGCGGTGTCGCCGGCGAGCCGCCACATCGCGTCGACGCTGCGCCAGCCGAGCCTGGCCGCATGGCCGAGATTCTGCGGCAGCGCGAGGATGGCGAGCGCGCGGCGCAGCGCCTCGCGGTCCTGCGCCATTGCGGTCAGCCGCGCGGTGACCAATTCGCTGATCCGGGCGCGGATCGGCAGCGTCTTCAGCGTCTCCGGCGGCAGCGCGGCGGCCATCGCCGCATCGATCGAGGCGAACCAGGCGTCGATCATGCCGGTCGCGCCGTCCTGGAAGG
>JAEWJQ010000186.1 GCA_023386515.1 Pseudomonadota bacterium
TATGCCTGTCACGAACTGGGTGCGGAACTCGACGGCGACACGCTGCGCCTCGGCGAGCGGCATGTGAAGGTGATGGCGGTGCCGATCGGCATCGACGCCGAGGAATTCGCCGGCCTCGCCACCAGCACGCGCGGCCGCCTCGCCTTCCGGCAGATGCGCGACAGCGCGGTCGGTCGCGACATGATCGTCGGCGTCGACCGGCTCGACTATTCCAAGGGGCTGGAGGAGCGGTTCCTCGGCTACGAACGCTTCCTCACCGCACATCCCGAAGAACGGAAGGAGGTATTCCTTCTCCAGATCGCGCCGCCCAGTCGCGCGACCGTCGGCAGCTACCAGCGCATCCGCACCAGCCTGGAAGGTATCGCCGGGCGCATCAATGGCGCCTATTCCGACATCGACTGGACGCCGATCCGCTACGTCAACCAGGGCTATCCGCGTGACGTGCTGGCCGGCATCTACCGCGCCGCCAAGATCGGGCTGGTCACGCCGCTGCGCGACGGCATGAACCTGGTCGCCAAGGAATATGTCGCGGCGCAGAATCCAGAGGATCCCGGCGTGCTGATTCTGTCGCGCTTCGCCGGTGCGGCGTGCCAGCTGACCGACGCGGTGCTGATCAACCCCTATTCGGCCGAGGAGATGGCCGATGCGATCATGCTGGCGCTGCGCATGTCGCGCGAGGAACGGATCGAGCGCTGGCAGAAGATGATGGCGGTGATCAGCCGCGAGGATATCGGCTGGTGGCGCCGTACCTTCACCGAGGCGCTGATGCAGGTGCCGTTGCCGGAGACGGAGCCGGTATAAGCCGCGTCTTCGGCAGCGCCTCCGGCATGTCGGTGCGGATGAAGGCGTAGAGCGCCTCGCGCACCTCGCAGCGCAGGTCGAAGGCGGTCGAGGCATCCTTGGCGGTCATCAGCCCGCGCAGCTCCATCGTTCCGTCGGGTTTGGAGTCGGTGACCTGCAGGTTGTGGAAGCGCCCGTCCCAGCGCGGCGAGGCGCGCACCACCTCCTCCAGCTTTTCCCGCAGCCGCGGCACGTCGGCGGCGGGATCGACGTACCAGAAGACGGAGCCGAGCAGCGCGCTGGTTTCCCGCGTCCAGTTCTGGAAGCTGTTCTCGAGGAACTTGGACACCGGCACGACGAGGCGGCGGTCGTCCCAGATCCGAACGACGACGTAGGTCAGGCGGATGTCCTCGATCCGCCCCCATTCATTGTCGATGATGACAACGTCGTCGATGCGGATCGGCTCGGTGAAGGCCATCTGGATGCCGGCGATGACGTTCTTCAACGCCGGCTGCGCCGCGGCGCCGATCGCGAGGCCGGCGACACCGGCGGAGGCGGCGAGCGTGACGCCGATCGTCCGGACCGACGGAATGCTCATCAGCATCATCATCGCGGTCAGCATGACCAGCACGAACACGCCGATGCGGTGCAGGATCGAAATCCGCGTCCGCCGCCGCCGGGCGCGCAGATTGTCGGGGCCGCTGATGTCGAAGCGCACCTCGCTGATGTCGCGATAGGCGGTCAGCGCCGCGAGTAGCATCCACCCGAACAGGCCCGGCGCGGCGATGCCGAGCAGGCGCTGCCAGACGGTTTCCCAGAAGCGCGGCAGGTCCAGCGTCGGGGTCGCCGCGGCCATTGCAAGCCCCACGAGCAGCCAGAAGCTCGGCCGGCGCAGCCGCAGGACGAGAATGTCGTCGGTCTTGGTCGCCGTCCGCGCCGCGATCCGTTTCAGGATCGCGAACAGAAGGCGATGGAGCAGCACCACCAGCAGGATGAGCCCGACGAGTCCGAGAAGCCGGGTGGCCCAGCCGGGCAGGTCGAGATCGGCATAGGGGATGCGCATCGGCGCCTAACACGCATCAGCCGGCGAAAGGGTCCGAGCGTCGGCAGCCGGCACCGGAGTCTTGACAGATTTGACGCCTAGACGTTGCGCTTTTTGCCCCCAGGGCTTTTCGATCGTTGCAGGATGAGAAAGAGCGTCGGGAGACGTTGCACTCCCGTGATCCCGACCGGAGACCGCGACCGCTTAGGTCATAGAACGGAGTCTGGTTTGTAGGACAGCAGCTTCGACGCGGCGGTCTCGACCCGTCTCGGGCGCGTCCCAGCCGGCTACGGCCTTCGCCGGGGCGTGAAGGGAAGAGCCGCTCCGCCTTCCCTACACTCGCTGCGCACCCGCCTCCTGCACCGCAGCCAGCGTCGGGTAGCCGTTGACCGCCATCAGCAGGTCGGCCTCCGCCAGCAGGCAACGCAGGACGTGCGCGGCCCCCTCCGCACCGCCCAACGCCAAGCCGTAGCTGTAGGGGCGGCCGACGCCGACCATGCGCGCCCCGAGCGCGATCGCCTTGATCACGTCGGTGCCGGAGCGGACGCCGGAGTCGAACAGCACCGGCAGATCCCCCGCCGCGGCGACGACGTCAGGCAGCAGGTCGATCGCGGCGATCCCGCCATTCGCCTGGCGGCCACCGTGATTGGAGCAGTAGATCGCGTCGATGCCGGCATCGGCGGCGCGGCGGGCGTCGTCGGGGTGGCAGATGCCCTTGAGCACGATCGGCAGCCGGGTCAGTGATCGCAGCCAGCCAAGGTCGTCCCAGGTCAGCACCTTGCCGAACAATCGCGTCCACAGCCCGACGGCTTCCGCAGGGGAGCTGGCCGGCGATTTGCCGAGCAGCCGCTGGAAGACCGGATCGCTGAAATAGTTGGTCAGCACATGCCCCCGCAGCTGCGGGAAATTGGCGACATTGAGATCGCGCGGCCGCCAGCCGGTGACCCAGGTGTCGAGCGTTACGACGATTGCCTTGTAGCCGGCCGCTTCCGCCCGCCCTACGAGGCTGGCGGCGAGGTCTGGATCGCGCGGCGTGTAGAGCTGGAAGAAGCCGGG
>JAEWJQ010000308.1 GCA_023386515.1 Pseudomonadota bacterium
GACCAGCACGTCCGCCACCGCCAATGCCTCGGTCGACGCCGGCCAGACGCCACCCGCCGGCCAGGAGGTGACCAACGCCGGCGACATCGTCATCACCGCCACGCGCCGTGCCGAACGGCTGTCCAACGTGCCGATCGCCGTGTCCGCGGTCAGCACCGAATCGCTGCAGAATTCCGGCGCCACCGACATCCGTCAGCTGACCCAGCTGACCCCGTCGCTGCTCGTCTCCTCGACCGGTTCGGAAGCCAATGCCTCGGCCCGCATCCGCGGCATCGGTACGGTCGGCGACAACCCCGGCCTCGAAAGTTCGGTCGCCGTGTTCATCGACGGCGTCTACCGCAGCCGCACCGGCTCGGGCCTCAACGATCTGGGCGAGGTCGACCGTATCGAAGTGCTGCGCGGTCCGCAGGGCACGCTGTCCGGCCGCAACGCCTCGGCCGGCACGATCAACATCATCACCAAGGCGCCGTCCTATACGTTCGGCGGCTATGCCGAGGGCACCTACGGCAATTACAATGCCGTCCGCCTCGCCGGCGCGATCACCGGGCCGATCATCAAGGACATGCTCGCCTTCCGCGTCGACGGCGTCTACAACAAACGCGACGGTTTCTATCGCGACGTCGTCAACAACACCGACTACAACAACCGCAACCGCTTCTTCGTGCGCGGCCAGTTGCTGTTCGAACCGACCTCCGACATCTCGCTGCGCCTGATCGGCGACTATACCTGGCGCGATGAGAAATGCTGCGGCGCGGTCTATGTCGATCTGCGCGAGAAGCTCGATCCGACGCCTGGCGTGCCCGGCGATTACACGATCAACCCGGCCGGCAACCGTATCGTCCAGGTGATGCAGTCGCTCGGCGCCGTCTTCCCGAGCGCCGGCAACCCCTACAACCGCCAGATCGCCAATACGCTGGGTCGCGCCTACGGCAACGTCACCAAGGATTACGGCGGGTCGGCGCAGCTGGACTGGAACCTCGGCGGCGCCGGGCTGACCTCGATCACCGCCTATCGTGAGTACAAGTCCGGCGGCGCTGGCGACATCGACTATGGCAATCTGGACATCGGCTATCGCCCGAACGACGGCAACGCCTTCCGCCAGTTCCACACCTTCACGCAGGAACTGCGCCTCAACGGTGAGGCGTTCGGCGGCAAGCTCGACTGGCTGATCGGCGGCTATTACGCCAAGGAAAACCTGCTCGTCGCCGACAACCTCAAGTTCGGCACGCAATACGGCGCCTTCGCCGCCTGCCGTATCGTCGCGACGATCAATCCGGCCGCCGCGCTGCGCAATCCGGCGGCGACGGGCTGTCTGTCGGCCGCCGGCCGCGCCGTACTGTCGGGTCAGGTGCCCGGCACGACGCCCGCCTTCGGTGCCCTCACGCCGACGATCCTCGCCGGTATCGATCGCCTGTCGACCGTCAACAACGTCGGCGACATCAACTCGCGTTATTATCAGGACAGCGAGAATTACGCCTTCTTCACGCACAACATCTTCAAGCTGACGGACAAGCTGTCGATCACCGCGGGCCTGCGCTACACGCATGAACGCAAGAACTTCAACGCGACGTTCAACAACAACAACACGATCTGTCCGGCGCAGCAGGCGGCGCTCAGCCCGCTGCTGGCGAGCACCGCGGTGCCGGATGCGCTGAAGCCGTTGATCGGCGGCATCGTCACACTGACCTGTACCGGCAACTCGACGTCGTCGATCAATGCGCTGACCCCGTCGGATCGCCTGAGCGAAGGCGAATTCACCGGCACCGGCGTGATCTCGTACAAGCCGATCAACGACCTGCTGGTCTATGCCTCCTATTCGCGCGGCTACAAGGCGGGCGGCTACAATCTCGACCGGTCGGATTTCAACTCCAACGTCTTCTCGCCGCCGACCAATGCCAGCGCCAGCCGGCTGCGCTTCGATCCGGAGACGGTCAACGCCTATGAAATCGGCCTGAAGTACACCAGCCGCCAGTTCACCTTCAACGCCGCCGCCTTCCGCCAGGAGTTCAAGAACTTCCAGCTCAATACCTTCAACGGCACCAACTATATCGTCCAGAACATTACGTCCTGCGGCTCTAGCCTGAACGGTGCGGATCAGGACGGCAGCTCGACCACCGGCGCCTGCACCGGCAAGACGGGCTATGGCGTGCTCAGCCAGGGCTTCGAACTGGAGGCGGGCCTGTATCCGGCCAAGGACCTGTCCTTCGCGCTCGGCTATACCATGGCCGACACCCACTTCCGCCACAATCTGGTCGGCAGTGAGTCGGGCGAGGCGCTCGATGCCCAGCTGTTCCTGCTGCCGGGCAGCCAGCTGTCCAACGCGCCGCGCCACGTCGTCACGTCATCGATGACCTTCACCCCGGAATTGGGCAGCTCGGGGCTGACCGGCCTGTTCTATGTCGACGGTCGCTTGACCTCCGACTACAACACCGGTTCGGACCTGTTCTACGAAAAGCGGCAGGACGGCTTCTTCCTGCTCAACGCCCGTGTCGGCATCCGCGGACCGGGTCAGCGCTGGGCGCTGGAGTTCTGGGGCCAGAATCTGACCAACACCCGTTACGAGCAGGTCGCGTTCAACGCGCCGTTCCAGGGGGCGGGCAGCCTGGCTTCGACGATCAAGCTCGGCACCTCGCCGTCGAACCAGATCTTCACCTCGTTCCTCGCCGAGCCGCGCACCTATGGCGTGACGGCCCGCATCCGCTTCTAACCTGTTCGTCGCGGAGGAGGACGGCGGCGCAGCGATGCGCCGCCGTTTTCATTTCTGCTGTCCTACAAGCCTGTCGGGGTGCAGTGTGATCGTGGGCTCTTTCTCACCGTCGATCATCTGATGCCTGGCGTGTTCGCCAGGGGAAGGGGACATCCGCGTTCAGGCGTCAATTCTGTCAAGACTCGCCGACCGATTGACGGCTCACGAATGGGCGCGCCTCAACTCCATGGCATCCTATCGATCCGTCATGGCTTCGTTACGCTCGCAATGACGGCATGGTTCGACCCGATGCCATCCCCGCGTAGTGCGACCTTTGAGACTTTTCACGTCAGCCGCTACGCCGCCAGCTCCGTCGTTTCCCCCGCGGCGGCGGCGAGCAGCCGCTTTTCCAGCGCGCGCAGCCGCGCCGGCGCGACGATCCGGTCGCCGGTCAGGTCGGTGACGTAGAAGGTGTCGACCGCGCGCTCGCCATAGGTCGCGACATGCGCCGAATGCAGCGTGACTTTCGACTGGACCAGCGCATGGGCGAGCTGGTTGAGCAGTGCGGGCCGGTCGCGGGCATTGACCTCGACCACGGTGAACCGGTTCGAGGCGTGATTGTCGATCAGCACGTTGGGGTTGATGTCGAAAGCGTCCGCGCGGGTCCGCGCCGCCGGCTTGGCGACCAGCCGGTCGACCAGCTTGCCGCGATTGGCGAGCGCGTCCTCGATCGCGGTCCGGATCCGTGCCAGCTGCCCGGGATCGTCGAACGGCCGGCCGAGCGGATCCTGGATCAGGAAGTTGTCGATCGCCATCCCGTCGCGCGTCGTGTGGATGCGCGCGTCGATAATGTTGCCGCCCGCGACGTGGATTGCACCCGCGATCCGGTAGAACAGACCGGGATGGTCCGCGGCATAGATCGTCACCAGGGTCGCACCGCGGGTCGCGTAGACCTGTGCGTCGATCGCCAGTTGCGTGTCGCCGACGCTGCCGATGAAGCGGGCGTTGTGGAGCAGCACGTCCTCCGGCTCGGCGATCCAATAGGCTTCCGGAAAGCGCCGCACGAAGCCGTCGAAGCGCGCCTCGTCCCAGCCCAATGTGTCGCGCAGCGCCGCCTGCTTGGCGACGATCCGCTCGCCGCGGCCGCGCTGCTTGTGGCCGAGGCGCAGGACTTCCTCGGCCTGTTCGTACAGGTCGCCGAGTAGCTGCCGCTTCCAGCCGTTCCACGTACCGGGGCCGACCGCGCGGATGTCGACGACCGTCAGGCACAGCAACAGGCGCAGTCGTTCCGCACTCTGCACCACAGCGCAGAAATCGAGGATCGTCTTGAAGTCGGCGAGGTCGCGCTTGAAGGCGGTGGCCGACATCAGCAGGTGGAAACGGACCAGCCACGCCACCGTCTCGGTCTCCGCCGGGGTCAGGCCGAAGCGCGGGCACAGCCGCTCGGCGACCTCCGCGCCCAGGATCGAATGGTCGCCGCCGCGCCCCTTGGCGATGTCGTGCAGCAGCACGGCGACGTAGAGCACGCGCCGCGACACGATCTGCTTGATGATCGCGGACGACACCGGATGATCGTCCTTCAGCAGGCCGCGGTCGATGCGGCTGAGCAGGCCGATCGCGCGGATCGTGTGCTCGTCGACCGTGTAATGGTGGTACATGTCGAACTGCATCTGTGCGGCGACGCGGCCGAAATCGGGCACGAAGCGGCCGAACACGCCGGCCTCGTTCATCCAGCGCAGCACCAGTTCGGGATCACGCGGGCTGGTCAGCACGTCGAGGAACAGCGCGTTCGCCCGCGGATCGCGGCGGTGCTCGTCGATCAGCTTGGCGTCGCGCGTCGCGGCGCGCCAGGCGAGCGGGTGGATCTCGACGCCGTGCAGGTCGGCGAGGTGGAACATCTCGATCAGCCGCACCGGGTCCTTGCGGAAGAAATCGTCGTCCGGAATCGCCAGCCGGCCGCGATCGAGCACGAAACCGTGCTGCTTGCGCGGCGGGCGCCGGATCGTCGGCTGTCCGAACCGCCGCCCGCGCGCCGCGAACCGCTCGTCGAGGTGGGTCAGGAAC
>JAEWJQ010000378.1 GCA_023386515.1 Pseudomonadota bacterium
CTCGACGGCCGGGCGTGGCGGCCGCTCGCCCGTACCGCGCCGCCACGGCGCGACCGTCCCAATGCCTATTTCGAACTACCGCAGCCGGTGCGGGCGCGCTTCGTCCGCTACGTTCACGGCCATATCGGGGGCGCGCATCTCGCGATCAGCGACCTGCGCGTGTTCGGCACCACCGGCGGCGCCGCGCCGCCCGCGCCCACGCTGCTCGCCGCGACGCGCGACCGCGACACGCGCAACGCGACGATCCGCTGGACGCGCGTGCCGGGCGCGGTCGGCTACAACGTGCGCTGGGGCATCCGCCCCGACCGGCTGGCGCTGACCTACCAGGTCTTCGCCGATCGCGTCGCGGCCGGCGAGGCGGCGCAGCTCGACTTGCGCGCCTTGACGGTCGGGCAACGCTATTACGTCGCGGTGGAGGCGTTCGACGAGAATGGCGTGTCGAAGCTCGGCCGGGTCGAAGCGATGTAAGGAGCCTTGAAGCCCCTCCCCCTGAAGGGGAGGGGCTTTGATCGGACGGACCCTGTGGCTAACAGGGAAGCCATGACCGCCAGCATCACCGTCACCCATCACGGCGCGGAGCGTCAGCCGGTCGTCGTCTTCGACGATTTCGCCGATGCCGAGCTGCTGCGCGACGATGCCGGCTTCCTGTCCTTCGCGCCGATCGGCGACCATTATCCCGGCGTCCGCGCCCGCGTCGCGCCGGCGATCCTGCGGCCGATGCTGGCGACGATCGCGCCGGTCGTCGCAGAGGTGTTCGGCATCACCGGGACGGAGGTGGTCGACGCCTTCTATTCCCTGGTCACCACGCCGCCCGCCCGGCTCGCGCCGATCCAGCGGCTGCCGCATTTCGACGAGGTGTCGCCGAACCGTCTCGCGCTGCTCCATTTCCTGTCGCCCGACGAATCGAGCGGCACCGCCTTCTACCGCCAGCGCAGCACCGGCTTCGAATCGGTCGATGCCGCGCGCCTGCCCGTCTATCGGACGGCGCTCGACGCCGATCTCGCCCGCCACGGCCTGCCCGACGCCAGCTACATCGCGGGCGACACGCCGGTCTTCGAACAGCTGGCGGTGCATCGGGGGCGGTTCAACCGCGCCATCCTCTACCGGTCGAACACGCTGCATTGCGCCCTCATCCCGCCCGACATGGCCTTGAGCGACGATCCGCTGAGCGGGCGGCTGACCGTCAACACCTTCCTCGACGCCGCCGGCTGATGCGGTAGCTCTGTTGCCGGAATGCAACGCGGCTGCGACGCCGCATGAATACGTATGTGGCCGCGTTGGCACATAATCTCCCTGTGTTCACAAGCGCGAGCATCACGCCGGTCGATCGTCCTCCCAAGCCAGGGGGCGGGGGCATGGCAGCACTTTAGGGGGAGGATCCTTCTCGTGGCCCGTTCCGTTTCGCCGTTTTCGCTGCGCACCCGCCTGGCGCTCCGCACCACCACTGTCGGCCTCGGCAGCCTGTTCCTGGTGACCGGCGGCGCCGCCTTCGCGCAGGAAGTCCCCAACCCGCAGTCGCCCAACGCCAACCCGCCCGCCGCCGCGACGGTGCAGGCGCCGGCGCCGGCCGCCGAGCCGACCCCGAACCAAGACGCCGAGCAGGCGCAGACCGTCGCCAATGCGACGCAGGACGACGGCGGCCCGGATATCGTCGTCACCGGCATCCGCGCCAGCCTCGCCAGCTCCGCCAAGATCAAGCGCGACTCGACGCTGATCGTCGACAGCGTCTCGGCCGAAGACGTCGGCAAGCTGCCCGACGTGTCGATCGCCGACTCGCTCGCCCGTCTGCCGGGCGTCACCGCCCAGCGCCTCGAGGGCCGCGACCAGCGCCTGTCGATCCGCGGCCTCGGCCCCGATTTCTCGACCACGCTGCTCAACGGTCGCGAGCAGGTGACGGTCGGCGACAACCGCGGCGTCGAATATGACCAGTATCCGTCGGAATTCTTCCGCAACGTCAACGTCTACAAGTCGGCCGACGCATCGCTGATCGCGGCCGGCATCTCGGGCACCGTCGATCTGCGCATGCTGCGCCCGCTCGACCAGCCGGGCCGCGTCTTCGCGATCAATGCGCGCGGCCAGATGAACGGCATCGACAGCCTCAACCCGGATTCGTCGCGCTACGGCTATCGCGCCTCGGCGACCTATGTCGACAAGTTCGCCGGCGACACGCTCGGCATCGCGCTCGGCGTCTCGGCGACGCAGACCCCGTCGCAGGACGAGCGCTACAACGCCTGGGGTTATAACGGCACCGGCACCGCGACCGACCCCTATGTGCTCAGCGGCGCCAAGCCCTACGTCCAGTCGAACGAGCTGAAGCGCTACGGCGGCGTCGCGACGATCGAATGGCAGCCGTCCGAGAACTTCCACTCGACCTTCGACGGCCTCTATTCGCACTTCGAGGAAACGCAGCATCTGCGCGGCATCGAATTCCCGCTGGCGGGCAACGTGTCGGCGGCCAATCAGGCGATCGGCGGCGTCAGCAACGGCTTCGCGACCAGCGCGACCTTCACCGGCGTCCACGCGATCCAGCGCAACGACTACAACCAGCGCAAGGCGGACAATTTCTCGCTCGGCTGGAACAACGACCTGAAGCTCAGCGACAGCATCCACCTCAACGTCGATGCGAGCTGGAGCCACGCCAAGCGTACCGACTTCCTGCTCGAGACCTATACCGGCACCGGCTATGGCGGCTCCGGCCCGGCGGACACCGTGCGCGTGTCGCAGAACAGCAACGGCACCTATTCGATCGTGCCGACGCTGGATTACACCAACACCAGCATCCTGCGCCTGACCGACCCGCAGGGTTGGGGCTATAACGGCACGCAGGCGGTGGTGCAGGCGGGCTTCCTCAACCAGCCCAGCTTCAAGGACGATCTGAAGTCGCTGCGCGCCAGCCTCAACGGCGAATTCGAAGGCTCGCTGGTCCGCGGCTGGGAAGTCGGCGCCAACTATAGCCGCCGGCAGAAGACCAGCGCCTATCAGTCCTACTTCCTCTGCCCGAAGGGCGGCGGGACGAACTGCACCGTGGCGAGCAACACGCCGACCTCGGCGGCGATCCCCGCAGAAGCGCTGCTCGGCGAGAACGTGCCGCTTGCCTATCTCGGCGTGCCGGCGATGCTCGCGCTCAACCCGCTGTATCTCTACAACAACGCCTACAACAGCTATTACGACAACCGGCCGAGCTCGCTGGTGCGCGACAATGTCGTCACCGAGAACGTCTGGACCGGCTATGCCAAGATCAACATCGACGGCCAACTCGGCGGCAAGAACGTCAAGGGGTCGCTGGGCGCGCAGGTCGTGCACAGCGAGCAGCGCGGCACCGGTCAGATCGCGTCGGTCAACAACGGCATCGTGACGATCGCGCCGGCCGACCAGAAGGTGAACTATACCAACTTCCTGCCCAGCGCGACGCTGGCGGTGGAGCTGATCCCGAGCGGCTACATCAAGATGGGCGCCTCGCAGACCATGGTCCGGCCGCGCCTCGACCAGGAGCGCGTGACGCAGGACGTGTCGATCAACACGGCCAACATCGTCGCCAACAACCCCAATGTCGCGCTCAACCCGGTGTTCAGCTCGTCGGGCGGCAATGTCGCGCTGCGCCCCTACCAATCGACCAACATCGACCTGTCGTTCGAGAAGTATTTCGCCGGTGGCGGCTATGTCGCGCTGTCGGGCTATTTCAAGCACCTGACCGACTTCGTCGATCCGAACAACAGCTACGCCTATGACTTCTCGTCGCTGCTGCCGGGCCTGACGCCGGCGCAGCAGGCGATCGTCACGTCGATCGGCGGCACGGTGGGTCCGGTCTCGGCCCCTGCCAACACCGGTCGTGGCGAAATCCTCGGCGTCGAGGGCACGATCTCGCTGCCGTTCAAGGCGATCACCAGCACGCTCGACGGTTTCGGCGTGTTCGTCACCGGCAACTACACCGACTCGTCGATCAAATATGCGAACAACTCGACCATCACCCTGCCCGGCCTGTCGGACTGGACGGCGAGCGGCACGCTCTATTTCGAGAAGTGGGGCTTCCAGGCGCGCGCCAACTATCGCTACCGGTCGAGCTTCCTCGCCGAGGTGGCGGGTCTGTCGGCCAGCCCGACCTACCGCACGGCGAAGAGCGAAGGCATTCTCGATGCCCAGATCGGCTACGAGTTCCAGAGCGGCTTCCTGAAGGGCTTCTCGATCCTCGCGCAGGGCAAGAACCTGACCGACCGTCCGTTCATCACCTATCAGAACAACGATCCGCGCCAGGTGATCGATTACCAGCGCTACGGTCGCGATTACTATATCGGCATCAGCTACAAGTTCTGATCCTTTCCTCCCCGCCTATCAGGGCTGTCGCCGCGACCCGGCGGCAGCCCTTTTTGTTGGCGGGCGGCACGTCTTCCATGGCCGCAGCGGCGCGTTCGGCATGGTAAGACACCGCAAGACCGGCGCAGGTGCCAGCGCCGCGCAGCCAACGGAGCGAACCACATGACCCCCACCACGATCGTCATCGCCGGCGGCGGCACCGCGGGATGGATGGCGGCGGCGGCGCTCGGCCATCTGCTCGGCGAGCATGTCACCATCCGCCTGGTCGAATCCGAAGCGATCGGTACGGTCGGCGTCGGCGAGGCGACGATCCCGCAGATCCGCCTGTTCAACCAGGCGCTGGGTCTCGACGAGGATGCCTTCCTGCGCGCCACCGGCGGCACCTTCAAGCTCGGCATCGCCTTCGACGGCTGGACCGCGCCGGGGCACAGCTACATGCACGCGTTCGGCGACGTCGGCCGCGACGTCGGGCCGGTGCCATTCCAACATTACTGGCTGCGCGCCCGCGCCGCCGGCGTCGCCGGGCCGCTCGGCGAGTATTGCATGAACGAGGTCGCGGCCCGCGCCGGCAAGGTCCATCGCGGGCCGCCGCTCACCGCGCGCACCATCCCGCCCATCCCCTATGCCTTCCACTTCGACGCCAATCTCTACGCGGCCTATCTCGCCCGCTTCGCCCGCAACCGCGGCGTCGAGCGGATCGAGGGCGTGATCGCGACGGTCGAACGCGACGGCGACAGCGGCGACGTCGCGGCATTGCTGCTCGACGACGGCCGGCGGGTCGCGGGCGACCTGTTCCTCGATTGCACCGGCTTCCGCGGCCTGCTGATCGAGGGCGCGCTGGCGACGGGCTATGAGGATTGGTCGCGCTGGCTGCCCTGCGACCGCGCCGTCGCGCAACCGAGCACCGGGAGCGGCACGCCGCTGCCCTATACGCGGGCGATCGCGCGCGCGGCGGGCTGGCAGTGGCGCATCCCGCTGCAGCATCGCACCGGCAACGGCCATGTCTATTGCAGCGCCTTCACCAGCGACGACGAGGCGGCGGCGACGCTCGCCGCGAATCTTGACGGCGAGGCGACCGGCGATCCGCGGCCCTTGCGCTTCGTCACCGGCCGCCGGCGCCAGGCGTGGCGCCACAATGTCGTCGCGCTCGGCCTCGCCAGCGGCTTCCTCGAACCGCTCGAATCGACCAGCATCCACCTGATCCAGTCGGCGATCGCGCGGCTGGTCAAGCTGCTTCCCGCCATGCCGGTCGCCGACGCGCTGCGCCGCGAATACAACCGCCAGGCCGATTTCGAGATGGAGCGGATCCGCGACTTCCTGATCCTCCATTATTGGGCCAACGGTCGCGACGAGCCCTTCTGGCAGGCGTGCCGGGCGATGGAACTGCCCGATACGCTGCAGGCGAAGATCGACCTGTGGCGCGAGGCCGGCGTCATCACGCGCGAGCATGAGGAACTGTTCACCGAGGACGGCTGGCTGCAGGTGCTGGTCGGGCAAGGGGTCGCGGCGCGCGCGCACCATCCGCTCGCCGATGCGATCCCCGATGCCGATTTGGCGGAATATATGGAGACGCTGCCCCTGCTCTACCGTCGCGAGGCGGGCGCGCTGGCGCAGCATGGCCCCTATGTTGCGCAGCATTGCGCGATGCGGCGGTAGGCTCCGGACCTAGCTCGATCCGCGCACCACCAGCCGTGGCTGCAGCAGCGCGGCCTGCGTCGTCTGGTCCGCGATGCGGCGCAGCAGCGTGTCGACCAGCACCTCGCCGGCGCGGCGATAATCCTGCGCCACCGTGGTCAGCGATGGCTGCGTCGTCGCGGCGGCGGGGATGTCGTCGAAACCGACCACCGACACGTCGTCGGGCACCTTGATCCCCGCTTCCGCCAGCGCCCGCATCGCGCCGAGCGCGATCAGGTCGGAGGCGGCGAACAGCCCGTCGAAGGGAATGTCGCGGGCCATCAGCCGCTGCATCGCTTCATAGCCGCCCTGCTCGACCGACAGCGCATCGGCGTGCAGCCCCGGATGCACCGGCAGCTCCGCCGCGTGCAGCGCCGTCTGCAATCCCTGATAGCGGTCGCGGAATTCGGGATAATGGTCGTCGGCCTGGCCGATGAAGGCGATCCGCCGCCGGCCGCGCGCGATCAGATGCTCGCCCGCGGCACGCCCGCCGGCCAGATTGTCGCTGCCGATGGTTGTCGCCAGCCCGTCGGGATCGACCGAGCCCCAGCGCACGAAATGCGTCCCCTGCGCGCGCAGCGCCTCCAGCCGCGCCTTGTACACCTCGTAATCGCCGTAACCGAGCAGGATGATCCCGTCGGCCTTGCGGCTGTCCTCATAATCCTTGTGCCAGTCGGCGGACAGGTCCTGGAACGAGGTCAGCAGGTCGTAGCCGCGTGCCGCGCAGGTGCGCAGGATCGATCCCAGCATCGAAAGGAAGAAGGGGTTGATGTAGGTGCCGTCCGGCATCGGGTCTTCGAAGAACAGCAGGGCGACGGTCATCGCCTGGCCGCGGCGCAGCGACGAGGCGTTCTTGTCGACCTTATAGTTGAGCTGGTGCGCGATCGCCTCGATCCGCATCCGCGTCGCATCGCTGACCGTGGGGTCGCCGCGCAGCGCCCGGCTGACCGTCGGTTGCGAAACGCCGGCGAGCGCCGCGATGTCGAACGACGTCGGCTTGTCGCCCGCTCCCCTGCTGCGCGTCCTGGCCGTCATGATCATGCAATAGACCAAGGGGATGCGCGGCGGAAGGGCAGGGGGCTTGCCGCATGTGAATACGTATGCCCTGCGCTTGGCTTGTGCGCGCCGCTTTCCCAGAAGGCGTCGACCAAGCGCGGCATGGATCGCGCCGACTGGGACGACCCACCGGGAGGGGAATGACATGCGCCGATCGGCGAAATCCTATGCGGCGCTGGCCGCCGCGCTGCTGACGTTGACCGGCCTTGCCGCACCCGCCGCCGCGCAACAGGCGGCAACCGACTTTCGCGCCCGCCTGCCGCAGGACGAGGTGATCTATTTCCTGCTCCCCGACCGGTTCGACAATGCCGATCCGTCCAACGACCGCGGCGGCCTGAAAGGCGACCGCAGCGTCACCGGCTACGATCCGACGGCCAAGGGCTGGTATCACGGCGGCGACCTGAAGGGCGTGACGCGCCGGCTCGACTATATCCAGGGGCTGGGCGCCACCGCGATCTGGGTCGCGCCGATCTTCAAGAACAAGGCCGTGCAGGGCGGCCCCGGCCAGCAATCCGCCGGCTATCACGGCTATTGGATCACCGACTTCACCCAGGTCGATCCGCATTTCGGCACCAACCAGGATTTCGCCGACCTCGTCGCCGCCGCGCACAAGCGGGGCATGAAGGTCTATATGGACATCGTCGTCAATCACACCGCCGACGTCATCCAGTATCGCGAATGCGTCGCCACCCCCGACTGCCCGTACCGCAGCCGCGCGGACTATCCCTATCAGCGCCGCGGCGGCGTCAACGGCCCCGCGATCAATGCCGGCTTCGCGGGCGACCAGGATCGCAGCCCGGCCAATTTCGCGCATCTGACCGATCCCGGCTACGCCTACACGCCCTTCGTCCCCGAGGCGGAGAAGGCCGTGAAGGTGCCCGCCTGGCTCAACGATCCGATCTATTATCACAATCGCGGCAACACGACCTTCGCCGACGAAAGCGCGACGATGGGCGATTTCAGCGGCCTCGACGATCTGATGACCGAGAACCCGCGGGTGCTCGCCGGGATGATCGACATCTACGGCGACTGGATCGACCGTTTCGGCATCGACGGCTTCCGCATCGACACCGCCCGCCACGTCGAGCCGGCCTTCTGGCAGGCGTTCGTGCCGGCGATGCAGGCGCGCGCCAAGGCGAAGGGCATTCCCAATTTCCACATCTTCGGCGAGGTCGCCTATGAGACGCTCGACGTCGGCCTGCTCGCCCGCCACACGGTGGTGGACCAGCTGCCCGGCGTGCTCGACTTCGCGACCCGACAGGCGATCCTGGAAAGCGTCACCGGCAAGCAGGAGCCGGGTGCCTGGGACAAATTGACGCTGGGCGACGCGCTCTACGCGCACGGCTACGATACCGCGGTGCAGCTGCCGACCTTCGTCAGCAATCACGATGCCGGCCGGCTGGCGATGGCGATCCGCAGCGTCATGCCGCTGATCAGCGACGACGAGCTGCTGCAGCGCGTCCGCCTCGCCCATGCGATGCTGCTGACCCTGCGGGGCGTGCCGACCATCTATGCCGGCGACGAACAGGGATTCGTCGGCGACGGCAACGATCAGGACGCGCGCGAGGATCAGTTCGGCAGCAAGACCGCCAGCTACAATGACAATCACCTGCTCGGCACGACCACCACCACCGCGACGCCGCACTTCGGCCGCGACCATCCCCTCTATCGCGAGATCGCCGCGCTGGCGAAGCTGCGCACCGCGACTCCGGCGCTGACCCGCGGCACCGAAACGCTCCGCGCGCGCAGCGACCAGCCCGGCCTCGTTGCGCTGTCGCGCATCGATCCGGCGACGGGCGCGGAGGTGCTGCTCGCCTTCAACACCGCGACCAAGCCCCTGACCCGCGAGGTCGAGGTCGGCACCGCCGCCACCACCGCGACCGTCCTCGCCGGCAGCGGCTGCGCCGCACGCGTGTCCGCGCCGGGCAGCCTTTCCGTCACCCTTGCCCCCCTCTCTTATGC
>JAEWJQ010000395.1 GCA_023386515.1 Pseudomonadota bacterium
ATTCGCTGATCCCCGGCGCGATCATGGCCGGCGGGTCGCAACAGACTGCGGCGATCGGCGCGGCGGTGATCGCCGCGCACAATGCGCTCGTGGCCGAACTGCTCAAGCTCGCCGGCAACGATTCGCCGCTCGCCGGCCTGTCGCCGGACGAGATCGGCAGCGAGGAGGGCGGGCTGGCCAAGCTCGACGATCCGGCCCGCCGCGAAAGCTATGCCTCGATCCTCGCCCGGGCGCAGCGCGACCAGGTGCAGGTGACGCAGGCCGGCTCGCCGCCGCTCGAGCTGATGCACTGGTCGATGCATTCGCACAGCGCGCTGTTCTGCGAGGTCAGGGTCAATGCGGTCACCGGCGAGACGCGGGTCAGCCGCTTCCTCGGCTCGTTCGATTGCGGCCGCATCCTCAACCCCAAGACGGCGCGCAGCCAGTTCCGCGGCGGCATCATCATGGGCCTCGGCATGGCGCTGATGGAGGAAACCCAGTTCGACGAGCGCAACGGCCGAATCATGAACCCCAGCCTCGCCTAATATCACGTCCCCGTGCACCTCGACGTGCCCGACATCGACGTGATCTGGACCGACATCGCCGATCCGCACACGCCGATGGGCGCGCATGGTATCGGTGAGATCGGCATCACCGGCGTCGCGGCGGCGGTCGCCAATGCGATCTACAACGCCACCGGCAAACGCATCCGTGACCTGCCGATTACCTTGGATAAGCTATTGTAAGCAGACAATAATTTGGCGGGGTGGCCGTTTCGGTCACCCCGCCTGTGCGCGAACTTTGCGAACTTCCGGGACCTAGCGGCCGTCGGTTGCCCAGTCGCCCCGGCGGCTCGCGTCGGTGGCTGCGGCGGGACGCGCGGTCGCGGCGGCCTGCAGGCGCAGGATCGTCCAGTCGCCGCGCACGTCGCGCCCCGTCTCCCGCGCGCCCTGCGCCACATAGGCCTCGACCACCTTCGCCGCCTGGTTGGACAGCAGGCCGGCCAGCACGATCGTCGCGCCGGGGGCGGCGATGCCTGCGACCTCCGGCGCCATGGCGATCAGCGGCCCGGCCAGGATGTTGGCGATGACGAGGTCGTAGGGGCCGCCCTCGGCGATCGCCGGGTCGCGCGTCCCGTCCGCGCCGATCAGCGCGCCGTCCTCGCCCTCGTTGAACGCCATGTTCTCGCGCGTCACGTCGACGGCGATCGGATCGATGTCGGTCGCCGTCACCGCCGCCTGCGGCCACAGGTGCCGCGCCGCGAAGGCGAGCAGGCCGGTGCCCGTGCCGAGATCGATGATCCGTGCGAAGCCGGCGCCCTCGACCGCCAGCGTGTCGAGCATCGCCAGGCAGCCGCTCGTCGTGCCGTGATGGCCAGTGCCGAACGCCTGGCCGGCGTCGATCAGGAAGGCGCGCCCGCCCGCCGGCGCCTCGACCGGATGCGCGCTGGTATGGACGACGAAGCGGCCCTCGCGGATCGGCTCCAGCCCGGCCTGGCTCATCGCCACCCAGTCGGCGTCGGTCAGCGGCTCCACGACGGGGTCGCGCCCGCTCGCGCTCGGCACCAGCGCGTGCAGCGACGCCAGCATCGCCGCATCGGGTTCGGCGTCCATATAGGCGTCGAGCCGCCAGCGCTCGACATCGTCCTCGACCTCTTCGGTGGTCATCAGCACCGCGTCGATCGCCAGGTCCGACGCAGCGTCGATCGCCTCCGCCTCGGCGCGGGTGCAGGGCAGGGTGACCTTCCAACTGGTGACGTCAGCGGACATAGCTGGCTCCGTTCACGTCAAGCACCGCGCCGGTCATCGAGGCCGGCGCCTCCAGCGCGCAGAAGCGCGCGACCTTGGCGACCTCCTCGGGCATCGCCACCTTGCCGAGCGGGATGTCGGCGAGCAGCCCCTCGCCGCCGCGGCTGGCGAGATAATCGTCGGCCATGCCGGTCATCGTGAAGCCGGGGCAGATGGCGAAGGCATAGATGCCCTCGCGCGCATAGCCGCGTGCGATCGTCTTGGTCATCGCCACCATGCCAGCCTTGGCAGCGGCATAATGCCAGTGCGCCGGGCTGTCGCCGCGATAGGCGGTGCGGCTGGCGATGTTGACGATGCGGCCACTCGTGCCGCGCTCCTGCCAGTGCCGCACCGCGAGCCGGGACAGCTCCGCCGCCGCGGTCAGGTTGATGCGCAGCGTCCGCTCCCAGTCGCCGACCCAGTCGTCATGGTCGCGGTCGAGCGGATTGGCCTCGAAAACGCCGGCATTGTTGATCAGCACGTCGATCGCGCCGCCCGCCTGCTCCAGCGCGGCCTGCCACAATGCGCGCGGGCCGGCGGGGTCGGTGAAGTCGGCGGCGATGCCACTCTGCGTGCCGTGGCCGATGACGGGCTGGCCGGCGTCGGTGAGCGCAACGTGGATCGCGGCACCGATCCCGCGGCTCGATCCGGTGAGAAGGATAGTCATCGCCTGCCCTTACGGCGGGCCGGGATGACGGGCAACGCCTGTTCCCCTCCCGCGGGCGGGAGGGGCAGGGGCGTCAGGCGGCGACCTTGGCGACGAACTCGCCGGCGCTCGACTTCAGCGTCGCCAGCCGGCCGTCGAGCCGGTCGAAGCCGCGGCCGACGCTGTCGATCTCGGTCGCCACCGCCTCGGTATCCTCGCGGATGGCGGCGATGGTGGTGGACATGGAGTCGGCGGCGAGCGCGGTCTCGTCGACCGCCGCGGTGATCGCGGTCACCGTCTGCGCCTGTGCTTCCATCGCATAGCGGATGCGGTCGGCGCTTTCCTGCACCTCAGTCACCGTCGTCTTAATCGAGGCGTTGGTGTCGACGGTCGAACGG
>JAEWJQ010000402.1 GCA_023386515.1 Pseudomonadota bacterium
GGCCGGGGCGGGCACGGCTTCGGCCGCGGTCGGCGCGGCCTTGCGCTCGGGCCGCTCCGGCATGCGGAGCACCTCCAGCGCCCGCGCCCGATTGGGCAGGCGGCGGATGAAATGCCGTTCCTCCAGCGCGCTGATCAACCGGTGCACACCGGACTTGGACTTGAGGTCGAGCGCCTCCTTCATCTCCTCGAACGACGGGGAAATGCCGGTTTCCTCCAGCCGATCGTTGATGAAGCAGACGAGCTCGTGCTGCTTGCGCGTGAGCATTGGGCGGTCCTTCCCGTCAGAACAGACGCGGAACTTCTAGGGAACGGACCGGTGCTCGTCAAGCGATCATGAGGATTTCCGCTGAGTCGCCCGCCTGCGCTGCCGGGGCGCCGGCAGGGCGGACGATCAGGCAATGCGACCGCGCCAGCGTCAACAGCATCGAACTGTCCTGGATGGTCGACGCATAGGCGCGGCCTTCGCGAAGTTCGGCGCGCAGATAGTCGGTACGGCCGCCGTTCGCCGGCAGGCTTTCGCCCAGGATCGTGCTGGTCGTGCGCGGTAGTGGGTCACGGGCGCCGGCGAGATGGGCGATCACCGGTCGCACGAACAGCGTCGCGGTGACGAAGGCCGAGACGGGATTGCCCGGTAGGCCCAGCACCAGCGCCGCGCCGATCCGCCCGGCCATCATCGGCTTGCCCGGTCGCAGCGCGATGCGCCAGAAGTCGATCGCGCCGCCGGCAGCTTCCAGTGCAGGCCGGACGAGGTCGTGGTCGCCGACCGACGCACCGCCGGTGGTGACGATCAGGTCGGCGGCGACGCCGGCGAAGGCATCGCGCAAGGTCACGAGATCGTCGGGCAGGATGCCGAGGTCGACGATGTCGATCGGCAGATCGGCGAGCATCGCCGCCAGCATGGCGCGATTGGACTCCGGCAGGGCGTCGGGCCCGGCGCTACCCGGCTCGACCAACTCGTCACCGGTGGCGCAGAGCGCAACGCGGATGCGGCGGCGGGCGAGGATCGTGCCGAGCCCGCCGGTCGCCGCGACCGCGAGACGCGCCGGGGTGATCCGCTCGCCGGCCGCGATGAGCACGTCGCCCACGCTGAAGTCGAGGCCGCGACGGCGAACGTTGCGGCCCAACGTGCCGGGGCCTTCGCCGATGAGTTTGACCGACGGGCCATCGGCCTCGACCTCCTCCTGCACCATCACCGTATCGGCACCGGCCGGCATCGTCGCGCCGGTGAAGATGCGCACCGTCTCGCCTGGCGCGACGGTTCCGGCGAACGGGCGCCCGGCGGCGCTCTCGCCGATCAGCGCCCAGGGCCCTGGCAGGTCGGCGTGGCGGATCGCATAGCCGTCCATCGCCGACAGGTCGCTGGCCGGTTGCGTCCGTCGTGCCACGACGTCGTCCGCCGCCCAGCGGCCATGTGCCGCCGCAAGGCCGACCGTCTCGGTCGTGACCGGCGCAGCCAAAGCGAACAGTCGCGCCTGCGCCTCTGCGATCGGCAGCAGGCTCATGCGGCGTGCCAGTCGCCCGAGGCGCCGCCCGATTTGGCGAGCAGGCGGATGTTCTCGATCGTCATGCCGCGATCCATCGCCTTGGCCATGTCATAGACGGTGAGCAATGCCGTCGACACGGCGGTCAGCGCCTCCATCTCGACCCCCGTCTTGCCGTCGGTCGCGGCGGTCGCCGTGGCGGTAATGCCGTCCTCGCCGATCTCCAGATCGAGCGTGACCCTGGTGAGGGGCAGGGGATGGCAGAGCGGGATCAGCTCGGCGGTCTTCTTCGCCGCCATGATGCCGGCGATGCGCGCGACGGCAATCACGTCGCCCTTCTGGGCCAGCCCGTCCCGGATGGCGGCGAGCGCGTCGGCGGCGATCCGGATGCGGCCGCTGGCGGTCGCCTCGCGCTGGGTCGGCGCCTTGCCGCCGACATCGACCATATGCGCGGCGCCGCTGGCGTCGAGGTGGGTGAGGCGGCTCACGCCACCAGCGCCTGCACCGCAGCGGTCAGATCGTCCTGCCGCATCAACGATTCGCCGATCAGGAAGCAATGCACGCCATGCGCCGCCAGCGTGTCGAGATCGGCCCGGCCCGACAGGCCGCTCTCTGCGACGAAGGTGCAATCCTTGGGCGCCCGGTCGACCAACGCGAAGGTCCGCGTGAAGTCGACGGTGAAGTCGTGCAGGTTGCGGTTGTTGACGCCGATCAGCCGCGATTTCAGTTTCAGCGCGCGATCGAATTCCGCCTCGTCATGGACTTCGACCAGCACATCCATGCCGCATTCGATCGCGCTCGCCTCGATCTCGGCCATCTGCGTGTCGTCGAGGGCGGAGACGATGATCAGGATCGCATCGGCCCCGATCGACCGCGACTCGGTCGCCTGCCACGGGTCGACCATGAAGTCCTTGCGGATCACCGGCAGGTCGCAGGCGGCACGCGCCGCGATCAGATCGTCGTCGCTCCCCTGGAACCACTGCTCGTCGGTCAGCACCGACAGGCAGGCCGCGCCGCCGGCGGCATAGGCCCGGGCATGGGCGGCCGGATCGAAATCGGCGCGGATCAGCCCCTTCGACGGGCTCGCCTTCTTGATCTCGGCGATCAGTGCAGGGCCGGGCGTGGCGTCGAGCGCGGCGCGGAAGCCGCGCGGGCGCGACACGGCGGCGATACGGGCTTCCAGATCGGCGAGGCTGGTCGTCGCCTTGCGCGCGGCGACTTCGGCGCGCTTGGTTTCGATGATGCGGGACAGGATGGGGGTCATCGGTAGGCGAGCCAGCGGTCGAGCAGCGCCGCCGCGCTGCCGTCGTCAAGGGAATGGGCGGCGGCGCGCGCGCCGGCGCCAAGATCGCCGCTATGCCCGGC
>JAEWJQ010000035.1 GCA_023386515.1 Pseudomonadota bacterium
CACGCTGGTGCGCGACGGCACGGTGGTGTCGCGCGACGGCCTCGCCCGGGTGCAGACGCCGCAGGGCTTCCGGACCGAGGCGCTGCGCGCCGCCCATGCCGGCTGGCCCGCGGGCGAGGAGGCGACCGATGATGCCCAGATGGTGCGGCGGCTTGGCGGACGCGTCGTTCTGGTGCAGGGCGATGCGATGCTCGACAAGGTCACGCATCCGCAGGATTTCGCCGCCGCCGAGGCGCGGCTCGCCTATGAGACGCGCAGCGCGTCCGGCTTCGACGTCCACCGGCTGGAGGCCGGCGAGGAGTTGTGGCTGGGCGGTGTGCTGATCCCGCACGACAAGGGCCTGTCCGGCCACAGCGACGCCGACGTCGCGCTGCACGCGATCACCGATGCGCTGCTCGGCACGATCGCGGCGGGCGACATCGGCACGCATTTCCCGCCGAGCGACCCGCAGTGGCGCGGCGCCGAGTCGGGCCAGTTCCTGCGCCATGCCGCGCGACTGGTCGCCGACCAGGGCGGCCGCATCGACTTCATCGACCTGACCCTGATCTGCGAAGCGCCCAAGATCGGCCCGCACCGGCCGGCGATGCGGGCGCGGATCGCCGAACTGCTGGCGCTTCCCGAAGGCCGGGTCAGCGTCAAGGCGACGACCACCGAACGGCTGGGCTTCACCGGCCGTGGCGAGGGGATCGCCGTGCAGGCGGTGGCGACGATCAGCCTGCCGGAGCAGCCGCGATGATCCGCGCGCTCTTGCTGTCGACCGTACTGCTCGCCGCGCCGGTGCAGGCGCAGACCCGTTGCCTGACCGCGCCCGAGGCGGAGGCGGTCACGCTCGTCGCGCTGCCGACGATCATCCAGCAGACCGGCGTCGTCTGTGCGACGAGGTTGCCGTCGTCCAGCCTGCTGCGCCAGACCGACGGCAGCTTCATCGACCGATATCGCGACGCCGCCGAGCGCGCCTGGCCGACCGCGCGCGCCGCGATCGTCAAGCTCAGCGACCCGCTGATCGACGGGCTGCTGCAGTCCGAATTCGCGCGGCCGCTGCTCACCGCGGCGCTGGCGCCGCTGCTGGTCGGCCGGATCAATCCGGCGGATTGCGGCACGATCGACCGGTTCGTGACGCAGCTCGCCCCCCTGCCGCCGCAGAATACCGCCGGCGTGATCGTGACGACGCTGGGCTATCTCAAGGCCGAGAAGGCGAAGGGCAAGGACAGCGCCGTGCCCGACCTGCCGCTGTGCACCGGGAGCGTCCGATGACCGATACGATCCTGCCCGCCGAGCTGGTCGCCGCGGCCGCCCGCGTGGTCGAGGCGAACCGGGCCGCCGGGCGCACCGTCGCGGTCGCGGAGAGCTGCACCGGCGGCCTGGTCGCGGCGGCGATCACCGAGATTCCCGGCTCGTCCGACGTGCTCGGCGCCGGCTTCGTCACCTATTCCAACGACGCCAAGAAGGCGCTGCTCAAGGTCAATGCCGACGTGCTCGACACGTTCGGCGCGGTGTCGATCGCGACCGCCTGGGCGATGGCGCAGGGTGCGCTGACGCAGAGCGGCGCCGATGTCGCGGTGGCGATCACCGGGGTCGCCGGCCCCGGCGGCGGATCGGTCAAAAAGCCGGTCGGCACGGTCGTCTTCGCCCGTGCCGAGAAGGGCGCGGACCAGGCCGACGTGCATGCCGACATGAAGGCGTTCGGCGACCTCGGCCGCGGCGGCATCCGCCTTCAGGCGGCGCTGGTCGCGCTGGAGCTGTTGCTGCCGTAGAGTTTGGCGGCGCGTTCCTCGAAGGCGCCGATCATCTTGCGCAGCGCCATGCCGAACACCTGACCCGCGAGCATCTCGAACATCCGGTTCTTGAACTGGAAGTCGACGGTGAAATCGACCGCGCAGCCCGCCCCGTCGGGTCGGAAGCGCCAGTCGTTGTGGAGGTACTTCAGCGGCCCGTCGACATATTCGACATGGATACGGTCGGGCCGCTGCTTCTCGACCTTCGAGGTGAACGTCTCGCGCAGCCCCTTGAAGCCGACGATCATGTCGGCGAGCGTCGCGGTGTCGCTGTTCTGGCGGACGCGCATCGCGCTGACCCAGGGCAGGAACTCGGGATAGCGCTGCACGTCGGCCACCAGATCGAACATCTGTTCCGGCGTGTACGGCAGCCGCCGCGTCTCGCTATGCTTTGGCATGGACGGGGGCATGAACGGGCGTCGTGCCAGCCAGCTTCGCGTCCCGCGCCGCCCTCATCTTGGCGAAGTCGTCGCCGGCATGATAGCTCGACCGGGTCAGCGGCGACGAGGCGACGAGTAGGAAGCCCTTTGCCCGGGCGATCGACGCATAGGCGGCGAACGCCTTCGGATTGACGAATTCGGCGACCTTGGCGTGGCGGGGCGTCGGCTGCAGATACTGGCCCATGGTGAGGAAGTCGATGTCGGCCGAGCGCATGTCGTCCATCACCTGATGCACCTCCAGCCGCTCCTCGCCGAGGCCGAGCATGATGCCCGACTTGGTGAAGATCGACGGGTCGAGCTTCTTGACGCTCTCCAGCAGGCGCAGCGAGGCGTAATAGCGCGCGCCCGGCCGGATCGTCGGATACAGCCTGGGCACGGTTTCGAGGTTGTGGTTGTAGACGTCTGGTCGGGCGGCGACGATCGCCTCGACCGCGGCCTCGTGCTTGTTGCGGAAATCCGGGGTCAGGATCTCGATCGTCGTGGTCGGATTGGACCGCCGGATCGCCTCGATCACCTTGACGAACTGCTTGGCACCGCCGTCGGGCAGGTCGTCCCGATCGACCGAGGTGACGACGATATGCTCAAGGCCCATCTGCGCCGCCGCATCCGCCACGTTCTGCGGCTCCATCGGGTCGACCGCACGCGGCATGCCGGTCTTGACGTTGCAAAAGGCGCAGGCGCGCGTGCAGGTGTCGCCGAGGATCATGACGGTGGCGTGTTTCTTCGACCAGCATTCGCCGATGTTCGGGCAGGCCGCCTCTTCGCACACCGTCGTCAGGCTCTTGGCACGCATCAGCTCGCGCGTCGCGGCGAAGCCGGCGCTGGTGGGCGCCTTGACGCGAATCCAGTCGGGCTTGCGCTGCCGCTCCGGGCGGGCCACCGGGGTCATCTCGTTCATGACGCGCGAGATAGCGCCTGTGGCCCGGCGAAACAACGGATGTGCCACGAAGTGTTGCTATGGGACCGCAAAGGCCCTGATGTGCGTTAGCGGACGCGATATTTTCCAGGAGGGATGCGTGACCGACTTTGCCGACATGATCCAAGGCTACCACCGTTTTCGCGACACCGGCTGGGCGCAGCAGCGCGAACGCTGGGACGAGCTGAAGGACGGTCAGAGCCCGAAGGTGATGGTGATCGCCTGTTCGGACAGCCGGGTCGATCCGTCGCAGATCTTCGACGTGTCGCCGGGCGAGATCTTCGTGGTGCGCAACGTTGCCAATCTGGTGCCGCCCTATGAGGTCGGCGGCGGCCGTCATGGCGTCTCCGCCGCGCTGGAGTTCGCGGTGACGCAACTCGAGGTGCCGGAGGTGGTGGTGATGGGCCATGCCTCGTGCGGCGGCTGCGCGGCGTCGCTGTCGGGTGCGTTCGACGGCCATGCGCCGGGCGATGGCGGCTTCATCGCGCAATGGGTCGGCCTGCTCGACGAGGCGCGCGAGAAGGTGCGTGCCGAGCACGGCGACGGCCCCGAGGCGAAAAGGGCGATGGAGCATGAGGCGGTGCGCGTCAGCCTCGCCAATCTGCGCACCTTCCCCTTCGTGAAGGAGCGCGAGGACGCAGGCACCTTGGCGCTGCGCGGCGCCTATTTCGCGATCGCCGACGGCGTGCTGCACGTCATGGACAACGAGGGCCGATTCGCGGCTGCATAAGCCGGTCGTCGCGTCGCCCCGGCCGATCCGCCGGGGCGGCGGGCAGGATCAGCCTGTCAGCGCCTCCCTGGCGATCCGCTCGAGCTTCGGATCGAGCGGTGGCGGCGTCATGTCGACATGGCGTTCGAGCTGGTCGGCGACGGCGGTGAGCGCAGCAATGCGAGCGGATTTCTTGTCGTCGCCCGCGATCACCGTCCAGGGCGCGCCGCCCGTATCGGTACGGGCGAACATGTCGTGCATCGCGGCCAGATAGTCGGCTCGGCGCGCGCGATTGCGGTAATCGTCGGGACCCGTCTTCCACCGCTTCCACGGATCTTCCAGCCGCGCCTTGAGCCGTTTGTCCTGTTCCTTCTGGCTGGTGTGGACGAACAATTTGACAAGCGTCGTGCCGCTTTCGATCAGTTCCGCTTCGAAGGCGTTGATCTCTTCGTAGCCGCGGCGCCATTCCTCCTCGCTGGCATAGCCCTCGACCCGCTCGACGAGCACGCGGCCATACCAGCTGCGATCGAAGACGCTGATGTTGCCGGGCTGCGGCAGCCGTTGACGAAACCGCCAGAGGAAGTCGTGCGCCGTCTCTTCCGCCGTCGGCGCGCTGATCGGATAGACCTCGTAGCGGCGCTGGTCCCAGCGCTGGGTGAGACGTTCGATGATGCCGCCCTTCCCTGCGGCGTCCCAGCCTTCCAGCATGACGACGGCGGCGCGGTCGTGGACGATATGGGCGACGAGGATATGCTCGAGCCGCTTCTGCAGCGCCTTCAGATCGTCGGCATAGTCGCCCTTGTAGTGATGGTCGCTCTCATAGTCGTTCAGGTCGATCATCCGTCACCTCCGGCACGTGAACGCGCCAGTCGCCGCGGCGACGCAGCACCAGCACGTAATAGGCGGCAGAGGCGGCGATCTGCAGCGCGGTCATGATCAGGCCGGGCCGGCCCTCCGCGGGGTCGAGCCAGCTCGTCCAGGTGATATAGCCGAGTGCGGCCAGCGTCGCGATCGGTGCGAGCGGGAAGAGCGGCATGCGATAGGCGGCATGCGCGGTGCCGCCGTTCCACCGGCCGACCAGCGCGGCGATGGCGATGCCGGCATAGATGGCGACGAGGCCGGTGCCGCTGAGCACCAGCAGCAGCGTGAGCGGCAGGAAGCAGCAGGCAACGCCGACCCCGCCGACGATCAGCGTGCCGACCCAGGGCGAACCCAGGCGCGGGTGGATCATCGCCATCCACCGGTCGAGCGGTCGGCCCCAGCTGCCATCGCGGGCGGTGCCGTAGAAGAAGCGGGCGCAGGCGAGGATGCAGGCGATGATCGCGTTGACGATGGCGATGACCACGCCGATCGCGATCGCATCCGCGATCCAGCCGCCGCCGCGCATCCGGGCGAGCAGGCCGAACGGATCGTCGGCGGTGACCGCGCCGTGCAGATCGGGCGCACCGACCAGCAGCGCGACGGTCGGCGCGATCTCGAACATCAGGGTGAGGACGAGGCTGGCGAGGATCGCCCGCGCGATCAGCCGTGACGGCTCGCGCATCTCCTCGGCGAAATAGACCGCGGCGCCATAGCCGTTGAGCGCGAAGATGGCGATCGAGGTAGCGAGGCCGATCGCCGCCGGGCTGGCGGGGACCAACGCTCCCGCCGACGGCATGACGGGGTGGAGCAGCATCGCGCCGACCGGGCGGGCGCGATCGGCGAGACCGAGCGCGACGATCGCAGCCAGCGCGAGCATCTCGCCGAGCAGGAAGAGGCCGGTGACCCAGGCGTTGACCCGGATCTGGAGCAGCGCGACCAGCGTCGCGCCGGCGACCACGGCGACAGCGACCGGTATGGTGGGCAGCCCCGGCCAGACGGTCGACAGCACCGCGCTGATGCCGAGCCCGGCGACCGGCGGGAAGAAGAGATTGTTGAACACGTTGACGCCGAGCATCACGAAGCCGGCGAGCGGCCCCAGCGTCTGCGCCACCGCGACATATTCGCCGCCGGCGACCGGCCAGGCGCTCGACAGTTCGGCATAGACGAAGGCGGTGGCGACGCAGACGATGCCGGCGAGCACCATCGCCCAGATCGCGCCGGTCCCGGCGACCTGCAGCATCCCCGGCACGATGACGAACACCGAAGAGGCCGGGGTGGCCACCGATAGGGTCAGGAACAAGACGCCCATCACGCCCAGGCTGCGGGTCAGCGGCGGCGCGGGCCGGCCAAGTGATTGATCGTCCAGCATTGTCCCCCGGCCTATACCCCGGCGGGTCTAGTGGCATGGTTAACGTGGTGAAGAAAGATGGTGATGCTGGCCTTTCCCGCCCCTCCCGGGCCCGTCCCCGGTGTGCTATCGCGCTGCCACACGTGGTGGGAGACGATCATGCCCTTTCAATCCCCTTGGCAGCAGGCCGGCGGCAGCAGCGGCGGTGCCGACGACATCGAGTTCGAGATCAAGGGGGAGGAGCTGCAGTTCCTCGAGATCGAGCTCGATCCGGGCGAAAGTGCGGTGGCGGAGGCCGGCGCGATGGTGTGGAAGGACGCCTCCGTCGCGATGACCACCGTGTTCGGGGACGGCAGCGGCGACCAGGATGGCGGCTTCATGGGCAAGTTGCTCGGCGCCGGGCGACGGCTGGTGACCGGCGAGAGCCTGTTCACCACCGTCTTCACGCACGAGGGC
>JAEWJQ010000037.1 GCA_023386515.1 Pseudomonadota bacterium
TTTCGCCGCCACCTCGCCTGTTCGACCTACGGCGGACGAGGGTGCGACAAGAACACAAAAAAGCGCGGCCCCGCGGGACCGCCCTTTCATTGTCACACCGACCGATGGATCAGGCGGCGGGCGTCGCGGCCGTGCTGGTGCCGGTCTGCAGCCAGGTCGTCCACAGGCCGGCGATGTCGGCGCGCGGCTGCGTGGTGATGGAGGGAAAGGTGGTCTGCGCCCCCGCCTTGTCGCCCGAACGCGCCTGGGCAATGGCGAGGTGGGTGTTGACCTCGTCCTTGTCGACGCCGCCCTTGGTCAGCGCTTGGCGGTAGAGCTCGATCGCCTTGGCGTAATTGCCCTGGCCGAGATAGGCGTCGGCGGTCTGCGCGGACAGCTTGCCGTCCTTCGCCGCCGCGGCCTGCTTCTCGCTGCTGGCGAGCGAACCCTCGTTCTTGATCGCGGTGTTGGCATCGCCGAGCAGCCGCTTGGAGAAGGTGCTGGTCGCCGGGATCTTGCCCGACGCCATGCCTTCCTTCAGCACCGCCGCCGCCTCATAGGGATTGCCGCGGTCGTAGACGGCCTGGGCATATTCCTCATAGGCCGCCTGGTCGACCAGCGAATTGCTCGCGCGCATCAGACGGAACAGGTCGATCTGCTGCAGCTTGTCGGTCTTGACCGGCGCATTCTGGGCGAACGCGTACTGCAGGATGACGTCGCGCCACACCTTCGGCGTCGGATAGGCGACCAGATACTTCTTCATCCAGTCGATCGTCTGCGCCTTCATGCCCTTATTGTTAGCGGTGGCGATGGCGTAGCGGTAATAGGCCTCCGGCGGGGTCTGGCCGGCCGCTTTCTGCGCGGTGACCACCTGATCGAGATCGGCGAGGCCGCCGGCGACGTCACCGCTCTGCACCTTCAGCTTGGCGAGCTGAATGTCGAGATCGGGGCTGGTGAAGCCGGCCTGCTTCGCCTGGGTGAAATATTGCACCGCGACCTGCGACTGGCCGCTGTTCGCCGCCAGCGCGCCCCGACGGAACAGATACTTGCCGCGATCGGCGGCGGGCGTGCTCTTCGCCGCGATCAGCGCGTCGAGCGGCTTGGCGAGCACGGTCTCGTCGACCGGCGCCTTGGGATTGGCCTCCTGAGCAGCGGCGAGCTTGCGGTTCTCGAGGTCGTAGCGCAGCGCAGCGGCGACATATTTGTCGTCGTCGGTGGTCGCGGCGGCCTCGATCTGGGCGACGAGCGGCTCGGCGGCGGCGACGTTGTTCTGCGAGATCGCGGTCTGCGCCTGCGAGGCGACCGCGAGGACGGGCTTGCTCAGCTTGAAGCCCGGAGCCTGGGCCTGTTCCTTCTTGTCCTTGGCGACGGCGGGCGTCGCGAGCGCAAGGCCACTCACGCCAGTGGCCAGCGCGGCGGCCAGCGCCAGCTTCGAAAGGGTCTTCATGCGAACTCTCTCCGTTTTGGGCATGCCAAGTGAACGATTTGGCAGGGCAACGTGCGGCGTTGCTGTAGAGGTCCCTGCCGAGCCGTTCAAGCGAGGCTAACCATCGCGCCCTCGCCGCCAGCCACTGAACGGCGATTGAACGGCGCCGTCGCGGCGGCTACCGGCGGGGCCATGATCGCGCTGCTCTCCCCCGCCAAGACGCTGGATTACGAATCGCCGCTGCCGACGATCGCGCCCACCCGGCCACGCTTCGCCGATGAGGCGACCACGCTCGCCAAGGCGGCATCGCACTTGACGCAGAAGAAGCTGCAGGAGCTGATGCACATCTCGCCCGCGCTGGCGAAGCTCAACGCCGACCGCTTCCGCGACTTCGCCGACGCGCCGGAGCGGCCAGCCTTGTTCGCCTTCGCCGGCGACGTCTACACCGGACTGGAAGCGGCGACGTTGCCCGAGGAAGCCTTGCCCTTCGCGCAGGATCATCTGCGGTTGCTGTCGGGCCTGTACGGATTGCTGCGTCCGCTCGACCTGATGCGCCCCTATCGCCTCGAGATGGGGACACGCTGGGCACCCCGGCGCAGCAAGCTGACCGACTGGTGGGGCGACCGTATCGCCGCCGCGCTGCTCGACGATCTGCGCGCCGAGGGTGGCGACACCATCCTCAATCTCGCCAGCCAGGAATATTTCGCGGCGGTCGCCGGCCACCTGCCTAAGGACGTCCGGGTGATCGCCGTCGACTTCCGCGACGGCGATCGCTTCATCAGTTTCCACGCCAAGAAGGCACGCGGGATGATGGCCCGCTGGATGGTCGAGCATCGCGTCACCGATCCGCAGGCGATGCAGGGGTTCGACAGCGACGGCTACGCCTTCGACCCCGCCGCCAGCGACGACGACAGCTGGACCTTCCGCCGGTGAGCGCTGCGGTGGTCATCGGCGCCTCCGGCGGGATCGGCCATGCGCTCGTCGCGGCCCTGCGCGAGGAGGAAACCTACGGTGTCGTTCACGCCCTGTCGCGAAGTGGACCCTGCGATGCGCGGATCGACATCGAGGACGAAGCGAGCATCGCCACCGCCGCGGCGCGGATCGCCGCCGGTCCGGTGCCGTCGCTCGTGATCGTCGCCAGCGGGCTGTTGCACGACGGGGAGCGCGGGCCGGAGAAGACCCATCGCGATCTCGATCCGTCGTGGCTGATGCGGACGCTGGCGGTGAATGCGGTCGGCCCGGCGCTGGTCGCCAAGCATCTGCTGCCGCTGATGCCTAAGCAGGGGCGCAGCATCTTCGCCATCCTGTCCGCCCGCGTCGGCAGCATCACCGACAATCGGCTGGGCGGCTGGTACGGCTATCGCATGGCCAAGGCAGCGGCCAACCAGCTGGTGCGGACGCTGGCGATCGAGGAGAAGCGGCGCAACGATCGGTCGATCGTCGTCGGCCTGCATCCCGGTACCGTCGATACCGCCCTGTCGAAGCCATTTCAGGCGAACGTGCGGCCCGGAACGCTGTTCACGCCCGACCGCGCCGCATCCCAGCTGCTCGACGTGCTCGACGGACTCAAGGTGACGGATAGCGGACGGCTGTTCGACCATGAGGGCAAGGAGATCCTGCCCTGATCGTGGCCGGGTGCAAGATGACGTAGATGTCACCTTGCAGCCACGGTGGCGACAAGTGGAGGCGCGCATCCTCGGCGAACGACGTCCGTCGGACGGACGATCGGTGCATCGCAAGGAGAGAGCCATGACCAAGTCGCTTCCCGTCCTGATCCTGTCGACCGCCGCATTGCTGACCGCCGGCGCCGCGTCGGCGCAGGGGATGACCCCGACCCACAAAACGCAGGCGAAGACCATTGTCGCCACCAAGACGACCACCACGACCCGGCCGTCCGCCGCTCCTGCCGCCAAGGCGACCACCAGGACGACGACGACGCGCCAGACCGCGGCCAATGGCCGCATGGTCACCACCAAGACCGCGACGGGCAAGACCGTGACCTACAATTGCAGCAAGGCGGGCAACGCCAACAAGAAGGCCTGCAAATAAGCATCTCGCCGTGCCGCGCGCCGCGGCACCGTCGATCGTCCAGCGCGGCCGGGTTCCACCACGCCGCGCTGGCAGCGTCTCTCGCGGGCGCACGCGCGCGTGACATTCCGGCGACTCATGCCTAGATAGGGGTTCGTTACACCCCCATCTTCGGAAAGCATGATCCTTGGCCGACGAGACCGTCCTCGCCGAACCCCCCGCCCATCCCGAGGGCATCTCGACGATCTCGATCGTCGACGAAATGAAGTCGAGCTATCTCGACTATGCGATGAGCGTGATCGTCGCCCGCGCGCTGCCCGACGTGCGCGACGGGCTGAAGCCGGTGCATCGGCGCATCCTCTTCTCGGCGCAGGAAAGCGGCTTCTTCTTCAACCGCCCCTATCGCAAGTCGGCGCGCATCGTCGGCGACGTGATCGGTAAATATCACCCGCACGGCGATACCGCCATCTACGACGCCTTGGCGCGCATGACCCAGGATTGGTCGATGCGGCTGCCGCTGATCGACGGCCAGGGCAACTTCGGCTCGATGGATCCCGATCCGCCCGCCGCGATGCGCTACACCGAGGCGCGCCTCGCGCGCGCCGCCAATTACCTGATGGAGGATCTCGACAAGGATACCGTCGACTTCCAGCCGAACTACGACGCCAGCGAGCGCGAGCCGCAGGTGCTGCCGGCGCGCTTCCCGAATCTGCTCGTCAACGGCGCCGGCGGCATTGCGGTCGGCATGGCGACCAACATTCCGCCGCACAATCTCGGCGAGGTGGTCGACGCCTGCCTGGCCTATATCGACAATGGCGCGATCACGATCGAGGAGCTGATGGAGATCGTGCCGGGGCCGGACTTCCCGACCGGCGCGATCATCCTCGGCCGCGCCGGCGCGCGCTCGGCTTACAATACCGGCCGCGGCTCGATCATCGTTCGCTCGCGCCACGAGGTCGAGGAAGGACGCGGCGACCGCCGCTCGATCGTGCTGACGGAGATCCCGTTCCAACAGGGCAAGAACGCGCTGGTCGAGAAGATCGCCGAGGCCGCGAAGGACAAGCGGATCGAGGGCGTCAGTGACATCCGCGACGAGTCGAACCGCGAGGGCGTGCGGATCGTCATCGACCTGAAGCGCGATGCGACGCCGGAGGTGGTGCTGAACCAATTGTGGCGGCATACGCCGGCACAGGGTTCCTTCCCCGCCAACATGCTCGCGATCCGCGGTGGCCGGCCGGAGACGCTGAACCTCAAGGACATCATCCAGTCCTTCGTCCAGTTCCGCGAGCAGGTGATCACCCGCCGCTCCAAGTTCGAACTCGCCAAGGCGCGCGACCGTGCGCACATCTTGCTCGGTCTGGTGATCGCGGTCACCAATCTCGACGAGGTGGTGCGGATCATCCGCGGTTCGGCCAGCCCGGCGGAGGCGCGCGCGGCGCTGCTCGGCCGCGAATGGCCAGTGGCGGAGATCGCGCCCTATCTGAAGCTGGTCGAGGCGGTCGACACGCAGGCGACCGGCGACACCTATCGCCTGACCGAGGTGCAGGTCCGCGCGATCCTCGACCTGCGTCTGCATCGCCTGACCGCACTCGGCCGCGACGAGATCGGCGAGGAGCTGAAGGGCCTCGCCGATTCGATCGCCGAGCTGCTCGCCATCCTCGGCAGCCGCGCCAAGCTCTATGAAGTGATGCGCGAGGAACTGGTCGACGTCCGCGCCGCCTTCGCCACGCCGCGCCGTACCGAGATCGCCGCGGCCGCCGACGGCATCGACGACGAGGATCTGATCGAGCGCGAGGACATGGTCGTCACCGTCACGGTGCAGGGCTATATCAAGCGCACCCCGCTCGACACCTTCCGCGCGCAGAAGCGCGGCGGCAAGGGCCGCGCCGGCATGGCGACGAAGGACGAGGATGCGATCACGTCGCTGTTCGTCACCTCGACCCATACGCCGGTGCTGTTCTTCTCCAATCACGGCAAGGTCTATCGCAAGAAGGTCTGGCGCCTGCCTGAAGGCGGCCCCGCGACGCGCGGCCGGCCGATGATCAACCTGCTCCCGCTCAGCCCCGGCGAGACGATCTCGACCGTGCTGCCCCTGCCGGAGGATGAGACGCGCTGGGGCGATCTGCACGTCATGTTCGCGACCGCCAATGGCACGGTGCGGCGCAATGCGATGGACGCCTTCGCGAACGTGCCGACCAACGGCAAGCTCGCGATGCGCTTCGACGAGGGATCGGACGACCGATTGATCGGCGTCGCCCTGCTGACTGAGGACGATGACGTGTTGCTCGCCACCCGGGCGGGCAAGGCGATCCGCTTCGCCGCCACCGAGGTGCGCGAGTTCCAGAGCCGCACCTCGACCGGCGTGCGCGGCGTCAGCCTGGCGGACGGCGACGAGGTCATCAGCCTGTCGATCCTGCGCGGCTTCGCGGCAACGACGGAAGAGCGCGACGCCTATCTGAAGGCAGCGCCGTGGAAGGAAGGCGATCGCGAGATGTCGCTGCCGGCAGAGCGTATGGCGGAGTTCGAGGCGGCGGAGGAGTTCATCCTCACCGTCACTGCCAATGGCTATGGCAAGCGCACATCCGCTTATGAGTATCGCCGCACCGGACGCGGCGGCCAGGGGATCACCAACATCGTCTCCGCCGGCCGCAACGGGCCGGTGGTAGCGAGCTTCCCGGCGCATAACGGCGAGCAGCTGATGCTGGTCACCGATCAGGCGAAGCTGATCCGCATGTCGGTCGGCGACGTCCGCGTCACCGGCCGCAACACGCAGGGCGTGACGCTGTTCAACGTCGCCAAGGACGAGCACGTCGTCTCCGCCGCGCGGATCGACGAGGAGGAAGAGCCGGAGAATGCCGCCGAGGCACTGGTCGCGGAGGAGCGCGCCGATGCTCCCGCCGCGGACACTTCCGACGCGATCATGCTTGACGACGGCACGGGTCCGCAGACGATGGATGAGCGCGTCGACGAAACCGACGACGAGGGGGATGAGGCATGAACGAGAGGCCGCTGACCGCCTATAAGGTGCTGACTGCGGACGAGATGGCGACGCTGGAACGGGACGGGCGCTTCGCCGGCGCCCCGGTCGATCTGGCCGACGGCTACATCCATCTGTCGACCGCCGCGCAGTTGACCGAAACGGTCGACAAGCATTTCGCCGGGCAGGCCGACCTTTACGTCGCCGCCGTCGATCTGGAAGCGCAGGACGATCCGGTGCGGTGGGAGACCTCGCGCGGCGGACAGCAATTCCCGCACCTTTACGGCCCGCTGCTGCTCGAAACCATCGTCGCCTATTCGCCTCTGACGCGCGACGAAGAGGGTCGCGTACGGCTGCCGATCACCGGCTGATCGCGTCCGCCACTCCGCCCGCCGCAGAAAACGGGCGGAACCGCCACACGCACCCCATCGTTTCTCTGTCTCAACGACGCGAAACAATTGGGAGATATGTTGATGCGTACCTTGGCCCTGACGATCGGCACCCTGATGCTGGTGCCCGCCGCGGCTCAGGCCCAGCAGGCCGCGCCGCAATCCACCGTCGAAGGCGGCGCGACCGCAACCGCCGCGACCCCGACGGTCGGCGCCACCGTCTATGATTCCGCCGGCGTCGCCCTCGGCACGGTCGCGCAGGTGACGCCGCAGGCGATCATCCTCAACACCGGGTCGGCGCAGGTGCCGGTACCGCCGAGCTCGATCGGCAAGACCGACAAGGGCTTCGCCATGGCGATGACCAAGGCGGACCTCGACGCCGCCGTCGCCTCGTCGCAGGCGCAGGCCAAGGCGGCGCTGAAGGCGAAGCTGGTCGCCGGCACGCCGGTCACCGGCCTGAATGGCGCAACGCTCGGCACGGTCAAGACCGCGGACGAGCAATATGTGACGCTGACCACGGCCAAGGGCGATGTGAAGCTGCCGATCGCCGGCTTCAGCCTGAATGCCAGTGGCAATGTCGTGGCCGGTGTCACGGCAGACCAACTGGCGGCCGCGACCGCATCGGCGACCGCAAAGTAAGCCGGCCGGGCGCTCGCCCGGTCGACCGAAAGAAGCCCCCTTCCGATCCGATCGGAAGGGGGCTTTTCTTTGACCGTGCCGAGCCCGGACCGAAGCGACGGCTTCCCCGCCGGGATACCTCCCGCCCGCTGTGGAGCGGCCGAACCTTACCCCGCAAGGGCGGCGCGGATCGCGTCGAGCGCCTCTGCGGCCTTGTCACCGTCCGGTCCGCCCCCCTGCGCCATATCCGGCCGGCCACCACCGCCCTGCCCGCCCAAAACCGCGACGGCGCGCCGCAACAGGTCGACCGCATTGTGGCTGGCGACCAAATCTGCGGTCACGCCGACCGCCACCGAGGCGCGACCGTCGTTGACCGCGACCAGCGCCGTGACGCCCGATCCCACCCGCTGCTTGGCATCATCCACCGCGCCGCGCAGACCCTTGGCCTCCAACCCGTCGAGCACCTGGCCGATGAAGGCGATTTGGCCGATCTGCTCCGGCCCGGCCGCCTGGCCGCCGCCGCCGCCGCCGCCCATGGCCAAGGCCTTCTTCGCCTCGGCCAGTTCGCGCTCCAGCCGGCGGCGCTCGTCAACCAGCGCCGCGACACGCGCGGGCACCTCGTCAGGCGTGGTCTTCAGCGTCGCCGCCGCTTCGCGCAGCTTCTCGTCGCGGGCGTTGAGGTAGCTGCGCGCCGCCTCGCCGGTCAGCGCCTCGACGCGGCGCACGCCGGAGGAAACGGCACCCTCGCCGATTACCTTGAACAGGCCGATGTCACCGAGCGCATCGACGTGCGTACCGCCGCACAGTTCGAGCGAATAGGTCTGGCCGCCGTCTTCCGTGCCCATCGACACGACGCGGACCTCGTCGCCGTATTTCTCGCCGAACAGCGCCATCGCGCCCTCGGCGATCGCCTCGTCCGGCGTCATCAGGCGAGTGGTGACGCTGCCGTTGCCGCGGATCTGCGCATTCACCGCCGCTTCCGCGTCGGCCAGCTCGTCGGCGGTCATCGCGACCGGATGCGAGACGTCGAAGCGCAATCGCTCGGGTGCGACCAGCGATCCCTTCTGCGCGACATGGCCACCCAGCCGTTGGCGCAGCGCCTCGTGCAACAGGTGCGTTGCGCTGTGGTTGGCGCGGATCTGGCCGCGACGAGCGACATCGATCTGCAGCTTCACCGCGTCGCCGACCTTGATCGTGCCGGCCTGCACCTCGGCATGATGGACGAACAGGCGGCCGAGCTGCTTCGACGTGTCGGTGACCAACGCGCGCAGCCCGGCGTCGCTGCTGATCGTGCCGGTGTCGCCGACCTGGCCGCCGCTTTCGGCGTAGAACGGCGTCTGGTTGACGATGATCGCGACGGTGTCGCCGGCGGTTGCGTGATCGACGCGCGCGCCGTCCTTGACCAGCGCGAGCACCGCACCCTCCCCCTGATCGGCGCCGTAGCCGATGAACTCGGTCGAGCCGCTTTCCTCGGCGATGTCGAACCACAGATCGTCCGATGCCTTGGCGCCCGACCCCTTCCACGCGGCGCGGGCGGCGCGCTTCTGCTCCGCCATCGCCGCGTCGAAGCCGGCGCGATCGACGTGCAGGCCCTGCGTGCGCAGCGCATCCTCGGTCAGGTCGTAGGGGAAGCCGTAGGTGTCGTAGAGCTTGAACGCGGTCTCGCCGGCCAGCGTCGCACCGTCGCTCATTCCGGCGGTCGCCTCGTCGAGCAGCTTCAGCCCCTTGTCGAGCGTCTTGCGGAACTGCGTCTCCTCCTGACGCAGCGTCGCCTCGATCAGCGGCTGGGCGCGGACGAGTTCCGGATAGGCCGCCCCCATTTCCGCGACGAGCGCCGGCACCAGCCGGTGCATCAACGGCTCCTTGGCGCCGAGCAGATGCGCGTGCCGCATCGCCCGTCGCATGATCCTCCGTAGCACATAGCCGCGGCCCTCGTTGGCCGGCAGCACGCCGTCGGCGACCAGGTAGCCGGAGGAGCGTAGGTGATCGGCGATCACCCGGTGCGACGCCTTGTGCGCACCTTCGGCATGGGTCGCGGTCAGCGATTCCGAGGCGGCGATCAGCGCCTTGAACGTGTCCGTGTCATAATTGTCGTGCACGCCCTGCAGCACCGCCGCGACGCGCTCCAGCCCCATGCCAGTGTCGATCGACTTCTTCGGCAGTTCGCCGACGATCTCGTTCGCCTCCTGCTCATATTGCATGAAGACGAGGTTCCAGATCTCGACGAAGCGGTCGCCGTCCTCGTCTGGGCTGCCCGGCGGGCCACCGGCGATATGCTCGCCATGGTCATAGAAGATCTCGGAGCACGGACCGCACGGCCCGCTGTCCCCCATCGCCCAGAAATTATCCTTCGTCGGAATGCGGATGATGCGATGATCGGGCAGGCCGGCGATCTTCTTCCACAGATCGAACGCTTCGTCGTCGGTATGGTAGACGGTCGCGGTCAGCTTGTCGGCCGGCAGCCCCCAGTCGCGTGTCAGCAGCGTCCAGGCGTGCAGGATCGCCTGTTCCTTGAAATAATCGCCGAACGAGAAATTGCCCAACATCTCGAAGAAGGTGTGGTGGCGCGCGGTATAGCCGACATTGTCGAGGTCGTTGTGCTTGCCGCCGGCGCGGACGCACTTCTGCGACGAGGTCGCGGTCGAATAGGGCCGGCTTTCGAGGCCCGTGAAGACGTTCTTGAACGGCACCATGCCGGCGTTGACGAACATCAGCGTCGGATCATTCTGCGGCACCAGCGGCGCGGACGGCACGATCTGGTGCCCCGCCTTGCCGAAATAGTCGAGGAAGCCGCGGCGGATGTCGTTGGTCGAGGTCATAGGGGATGCGACTTAGGCGAGAGCGCGGCCCGCCTCAAGGCGACTCGTCGTCATACCGGTGCGTCGATCGACGTCGGCGGCGTCGAGAACCAGCGCGGCCCCTCCTTGGTCATGTGGAAACAATCCTCCAGCCGGACGCCGAACCGGCCGGGAAGGTAGAGGCCGGGCTCGTCGGAGAAGCACATGCCGGCGGCGAGCGGGGTCATCTCGCCATGGACAAGGTTGACCGGCTCGTGCCCGTCCATGCCGATGCCATGGCCGGTGCGATGCGACAGACCCGGCAGGCGATAGCCCGGTCCGTAGCCGGCGCGCTGGTAAAGGGCGCGGACGGCATCGTCGACGCTGCCGGCTGGCGCACCGAGCCGTGCGGCGGCGAGCGCGGTCTGCTGGCCGCGGGCGACGAGGTCCCAGACGTCGCGCTGCTCTTTGCTCGCGCGGCCCTGCGGCACCCAGGTGCGCGACACGTCGGACTGATAGCCCTGCACCGTACAGCCGCAGTCCATCAGCAGGATCTCGCCCGGCGTCACCCGGTGCACCTCGCGGCTGCCGTGCGGCAGCGCGGCGGCGGGGCCGATCAGCGCCAGCGCGAATTCGGGGTCGCCGCCCAGCTTGCGCGTCGCCGCGTTCATCAGCGCGCCAATCTCGCCCCCGGTCATCCCCGGCTCGACGCGCGGATGCAGCCAGCGATAGGCGGCGATCGTGACGTCGGTGGCACGCTGCATCAGCGCGATCTCCGCCAGAGTCTTGATCATCCGGCAGCCGCGCACGACCGGATTGGCCGAGACCAGCCGCGCGTGGCCGAGCGCGCGGGCGAGCCCGTCGGACACGAAATAGCGGACGCTCTCCTCGATACCGACGGGACGGCCGGCCAGATGGCGGTCGCCCAGGAAGCCGGCGACAATGCGCAACGGATCCTCGTCCTCCTGCCAGACGCGGACCTCGGCCGGCACCGCCAGCGTCTGGCGGACCGATGGCTCCTCGAAAAAGGGCGTGACGATGCACGGCTGCCCTTCGACCGGGATCACCGCCGCGGTCAGCCGCTCGCTGCGCCCCCAGCGCACGCCGGTGAAATAGATCAGGCTGGAACCCGGCTCGACCAGAATCGCGCCGATTCCCGCCGCCTTCATCAGCGCCTGCGCGCGCGCCAGCCGGTCGGCGCGTTCGGCCGGGCCGATCGGCACCGCGTCGCCGGTGATGTCGCGCAACGCCGACAGGTCCGGCTCGGCGGCGCGCAGGATGGAGGCGGAGGCGCGCGGCAGCAGCGTGGCGGCAGCGAGCAGCGAACGACGGGAGGGCGTGAAGGCCATGTTGCCAAAGCGATAGGGCGCTTGACCCGCGCGCCGCAATCCCCTCTCTGTCGCGCCGTTACCGGGGAGCATCGAATGGCCAAGCGGCTGACCTTCTATATCCTGATCGGCCTGGTGCTGGGCATCGTCGTCGGCCTGGTCCTCAACGGGCTGCTCGACGACGGCACGCCGGCCGCCGCGGCCCGGCTGAAGAGCATCGCCGGCTATTTCACCATCGGCACCAGCGTTTTCCTGCGGCTGATCAAGATGATCATCGCGCCGCTGGTCTTCGCCACCCTCGTCTCCGGCATCGCGCAGATGGGCGACACCGCCGCCCTGGGCCGGGTCGGCGCGCGGGCGATCGGCTGGTTCATCGGCGCGAGCCTGATATCGCTGAGCCTCGGCCTGGTGCTGGTCAACCTGCTGCGCCCGGGCGTCGGCATCAACCTGCCCTTGCCGCCGGTCACCGCCGACGCCGGCGTGACAACGGCGGCGTTCAGCCTCGACACGTTCATCACCCATATCGTCCCCGCCTCGATGATCGAGGCGATGGCGACCAACGAGATCCTGCAAATCGTCGTCTTCTCGATCTTCGTCGGTGTCGCGATCACCGCGGTCGGCGAAAAGGGCCAGCCGCTGATCCGCGCGGTCGACGGGCTGGTCGCGGTGATGCTGCAGATCACCGACTATGTCATGCGCGTCGCGCCGTTCGCGGTGTTCTGCGCCGTCACCGCGACCCTGGCGGAACGCGGCGCCGGGGTGATCGGGCAGCTCGCCTATTTCATGGGCAGTTTCTACCTCGCGCTCCTCGTGCTGTGGGCGGTGCTGCTCGGCCTCGGCTTCCTGGTCATCGGCGGGCGGATCACGGCCCTGGTCCGCTACATCCGCGAGCCGTTGCTGGTCGCCTTCACCACCGCCTCGTCGGAAGCCGCCTATCCGCGGATGCTGGAGGCGCTCGACCGGTTCGGGGTGCCGCCGCGCATCGCCAGCTTCGTGCTGCCGCTCGGCTATTCGTTCAACCTCGACGGCTCGATGATATACATGACCTTCGCGTCGCTGTTCATCGCCCAGGCCTATGGCATCGCCATTCCGATCGGCACGCAGATCGCCATGCTGCTGTTCCTGATGATCTCGTCCAAGGGCATCGCCGGCGTACCGCGCGCCAGCCTGGTGGTGATCGCCGCGGTGCTGCCGGTGTTCGACATTCCGGAAGCGGGCCTGCTGCTGATCCTGGCGGTCGACCATTTCCTCGACATGGGCCGCACCGCGACCAACGTCGTCGGCAATGCGGTGGCGAGTGCGGTGGTGGCGAAATGGGAGGGTGGCTTCGATCCGCGCGAGCCGGTCGCGAGCGAGCCGCCGCATGCCCCGTCGGGCGGCCCGGCGCCGCACGCGCCGGACCGTTTCCGTCAGGCATAGGCATAGGGGCCGCCCTGGCGCAGCGCCGCCTGATAGGCAGGGCGGGCGTGAATCGTGTCGAGCCAGGCGATCGTGTGCGGGCGTGACGCGTCGAGCCCGGCGCGGCTGCGCGCCGCCTCGAGCGGGAAGCTCATCATCACGTCCGCCGCGGTCAGCGTATCGCCGGCGAACCAGGGACGCTGCGCCAGCTCCGATTCGACATAGTCGAGATGGACGTCGATCATCGGCTGGATGCGCTTCTGCCCGGCCTTGCCGAACAGCGGCACCCGGCCGAGCACCAGTTTGACGAGCAGCGGCGGCATCAGCGAGCCCTCGGCATAATGAAGCCAGAAGCGATAGCGCAGCGCCGAATCGCGATGCGCCGGTGCGCCGAGCCGGCCGTCCGCCTTCTCGACCAGATATTCGACGATCGCGCCGGTCTCTGCGATCACCCGGCCGCCATCGGCATCGAGATCCTCGATCACCGGCGACTTGCCGAGCGGGTGGATGCGCTTCAGCTCCGGCGGGGCGAGCATCGTCTGCTTGTTCCGCTCGTAGCGCTTGACCTGATAGGGCAGGCCGAGCTCCTCCAGCATCCACAGGATGCGTTGCGACCGGCTGTTTTCCAGATGGTGGACGATGATCATCGTGCTTACCCCCTTGCCCGCGCGGTCCAGATCCAGGCCGCTGCAGGGAAATCGATCGTGGACCCAATTCGTTGCGCCGCCAAGCGATCGTGCAATCGCGCCAGCATCACCGTGCGGTCGGCGGCGGCGGCATCGCGCAGCAGCCGCGCCGCAGGGCCGATCCGACCGAGGAAGGCGATGGCGTCGGCGACCGGATCGTCGCCTTCGCCGACCCGATAGGCGAAACCGGCCCTGACCGGCTGCGCCGCTTGCCAGCCGGCCGCGGCCAGCCACGCCGCCACGCGATCGGGTTCGGCGAAAGCGAAGGGGCCGGGCGCATAGCCGTCGGGCGGCGCGTCCGGCGTGCCGGCGAGCAGCGACCAGGGATTGTCCACCTGGGCCGCGAAG
>JAEWJQ010000243.1 GCA_023386515.1 Pseudomonadota bacterium
GACCACGATCGCCCGCCTGCTCGCCGACGCCGTGTCCCTACGCTTCGTCGCCATCTCCGCCGTCTTCTCGGGCGTCGCCGACCTCAAGAAGGCCTTCGCCGAAGCGCGCGACCACGCCCGTCTCGGCCGGCGCACCTTGCTGTTCGTCGACGAGATCCACCGTTTCAATCGCGCGCAGCAGGATGGTTTCCTGCCCTATGTCGAGGACGGCACCGTCACGCTGGTCGGCGCGACCACGGAAAATCCGTCGTTCGAGCTCAATGCCGCGGTGCTCAGCCGCGCGCAGGTGCTGATCCTCCACCGCCTCGGTGCCGAGGCACTGGGCAAGCTGCTCGGCCGCGCCGAGGCGCTGGAGGGCCGCCCCTTGCCGCTGACCCAGGAGGCACGCGCGGCGATGGTCGCGCAGGCGGACGGCGACGGCCGTTTCCTGCTCAACCAGGCGGAGACGCTGTTTTCCGTCGACCTGCCGGCGCCGCTCGACCCCGCCGGCCTGTCCGCCTTCCTGCAGCGGCGCGTCGCGGTCTACGACAAGGACCGCGAGGGGCATTACAACCTGATCAGCGCGCTCCACAAATCGATCCGCGGCTCCGATCCGCAGGCGGCGCTCTATTACCTCGCCCGCATGCTGACCGCCGGCGAGGAGCCGCTCTACGTGCTACGCCGGCTGACCCGCGCCGCGGTCGAGGACATCGGCCTCGCCGATCCGCAGGCGCTGGTCCAATGTATCGCCGCCAAGGACACCTACGACTTCCTCGGCTCGCCGGAGGGCGAGCTGGCGATCGCCCAGGCCTGCCTCTATCTCGCCACCGCGCCCAAATCGAACGCCGCCTATATGGCGCAGAAGAAGGCGTGGCGGACAGCGAAGGAGACCGGTTCGCTGATGCCGCCGGACAATATCCTCAACGCCCCGACCAAGCTGATGAAGCAGATCGGCTATGGCGCCGATTACGCCTATGACCATGACGCGCCGGACGGCTTCTCGGGCGCCAATTACTGGCCGGCCGAACTACCGCCGCAGACCTTCTACGAACCCAGCGGCCGCGGCTTCGAGAAGCGCCTGCAGGAACGGCTCGACTATTGGGATCAGCTGCGCCGGGAGCGCAACGGCTAGCGGAACGCCACCGCCTCCCCGGCCCGGATCGCCTGCCCCTCGGCCAGCCCAGGCGCGAGCGCAACGTCGGCGGGCAGGAACAGGACGATGGTCGATCCATGTTCGAACCAGCCCATCTCGTCGCCCTTGCTCAGGCGCGCGGCGCAGGCCACGCGCGCCGACCCGACGTCCCGCAAGGATTGCTCGGTGTCGAGGAAGGTCAGCCGGATGCTCGCCACCAGGATCGCCGCGACCGGCACCAGCAGCAGCGGCGTGCCATCCGCCAGCCGCGCCTCGATCACCGCCCGCTCGTTGCGGCAGAACAGCCGCTCGACCCGCTTCAGCGCGATCGGATTGACGTTCCAGCAATCGCCCGAAAGGTAGGTGACGCCTTCCACGGTCAGATCGTGCGGCGCATGGAAGCGGTGGTACATCCCCGCGGTCAGCCGCAGCGTCACGAAGCTGCCGTCGCGGAACCGGTCCGCCACCGCGGCATCGGGGATCAGCTCGCCGAGCCGGTAGGGGAAGCCCTTGACCTGGTACAGGCGATCATCCTCGATCCGCCCGTGCGCCCCGACGATCGCATCGCAGGGCGAGGCGATCGCCGCCGGATCGGGATCGAAGGCCCGCGTGCCCGGCCGCAGCGCGCGGGTGAAACCGTCGCGCAGCGACCGGAAGCGCGTCGTCGCGGCGTCCGACAAATCGACCCCGCCGAAATAGCGCCAGAGCGCCAGCGCCGGCCTTGCCACCAGCGGATGCTCGACGGCGGCGATGCGGCCGACGATCCGTGTGGCGAGTCGCCGCGGCAGGCGGTTGGTGAGCAGGAAATTGACATCCTCCTGCAACAGCAGCCGCATCAGCCCCTTCGGCGCTGTCATCGGGACGTCACCCGGATGCGCTCAACCGCGGTCATGTCGCTCCTCCTCTATCCGATCGCCGCGGGCGCCGGTCTGCTTGCCGCCACCAAGGGCCGGCAGCGTCTCGCGCTGTCGCGCGCCAAGCATCGCTCGCTCGGCGGCCATGTCCGCATGGCCAAGCGGATCGCCGGCCTGATCCCCTTCTACGAATATGGCCCCTATCGCTTCTTCCGCGCCGACGACGCCCCCGACGAGATCGCCGGTCGTCGCCAGGCCGGCTTCGAGCGCCTCGGGGGCTTGTACGCGGAGCGCTTCGCCAGGACGGTCGTCCTCACCCGCGAGGCCCGCGACGGCCTCTCCGACCTGCAGTTCACCGGCGCCTATCGCGTGCCTTTCCAGTTCAGCCGCCGCGTGCGCGAGACGCTCGGCACCGGCGCCTTCCTCGCCCGCTCCGAGGGGCCGTGCGTCTACGATCTCGACGACAACCGACTGATCGACCTGACCGGCTCCTACGGCGTCAACCTGCTGGGCTATGAGGCGTACAAGCGGATGATCCGGGAGGGCGCGGCGCTGGTCGAGCAACTGGGCCCGGTGCTCGGCGGGCTGCACCCCGTGACGGCCGACAATGTCGCGCGCATTCGCGCGATATCCGGCATGGACGAGGTCTCGTTCCACATGTCGGGGACGGAGGCGGTGATGCAGGCGGTGCGGCTCGCCCGCTATCACACCCGCCGCCGCCGCATCGTCCGTTTCGCCGGCGCTTATCACGGCTGGTGGGGCGACGTGCAGCCGGGGATCGGCAACCCCGTTCCCGCTGACGGCACGCTGACGCTCGCGGATCAATCCGAACGGACGCTGCGCGTGCTCGCCGGCCGCAAGGACATCGCCTGCGTGCTCATCAACCCGTTGCAGGCGATGCACCCCAATGGCGCCGCGCCGTCCGACGGCCAATTGGTCGACGGCGGCCGCAGGGCGGCGACGGATCGCGAGGCCTATGGCGCCTGGCTGCGCCGGCTGGCGGAGGTGTGCCGCGGCAACGGCATCGTGCTGATCCTCGACGAGGTGTTCGTCGGCTTCCGGCTCGCGCGGGGCGGTGCGGCGGAATATTTCGGCGTCACGCCGGACCTGGTCACTTATGGCAAGACGCTCGGCGGCGGCCTGCCAGTCGGCGTCCTCGCCGGCCGCGCCGCGCTGATGAAGCGCTGGCGCGACGATCGACCCGTCGACATCTGCTTCGCCCGCGGCACGTTCAACGCCCATCCCTATGTCATGGGCGCGATGAACGCCTTCCTGCGGCACCTCGACACGCCCGAGGGGCAGGCGCCGTACGAGGGTCTCGACGAACGCTGGAACGGCCGCGCGGCCCTGCTCAATGCCGCGCTCGCCGCGGAAGGGTTGCCGGTGCGGGTCGCCAATCTCCAGACGATTTGGACCGTCCTTTACGACGCACCATCGGCCTATAATTGGATGCTGCAATATTACCTCCGCGCCGAGGGGCTGGCGCTGAGCTGGGTCGGCACCGGGCGGCTGATCTTCAGCCTCGACATCGACGACGCGCTGTTCGCGGAGATCGTCGAACGCTTCGTCGCTGCCGTCCGGGCGATGCAGGCGGATGGCTGGTTCTGGCATCCCGAGGGCATCACCAACAAGCAGGTGCGGCGGCGGCTGCTGCGCGAATCGATTGGCGTGTGGCTGGGTCGCCGCTGATACGAGAAGGGGCGGCCACGGCGCCGCCCCTCCCGCTCCGTCACGACGCCCGCGCGTCAGCCGTGGGCGACCGCGTCGGGATCGTCGAACCGCTCGCCGCGCAGCAGCCGGCCGGGGGCGCTTTTGTACATCTTGAAATCGTTGAACGGGTCGGTGACGATCTTCGTCGCCCAGACCAGCCCTGTCTCGACATCGCGCTGAAAGAACAGCTGCACCGATCGGAAGACGATGGCCCCCGCGCCCAGGAACAGCCAGGCGGTCCCGACGCGGCGCAGCGTCGTCTGCCACCCGTCCGGTGCCGCCAGCAGCCCGCCCAGCGTCGGCGCCATGAACAGCGCCACCGGGATCGCCGCCCATAGGCTCATCAGCACGACCTTGCGCGCCAGATTGTAGCCGACCTTGATCTCTTCCTTATGCGCGTGGCTGGCATCGTTCTTATGGTCGTAGCCCTTGGGCTCGATGAAGAAATGACCCGCCTGGCGGCTCGTCATCGCCACCCCCCAGGCGAGCAGGCTCGCCACCGCGGTATCGACGAACAGCAGGGCATAGGCCGTCAGGAACGTACAGGCGCTGACGAAGTGGAGGCTCTGATTGACCAGGCTGTGGTGATAATAGCGATGGTCGTCCCACCGCTGTTCGGCGAGCTGCGCACGGAAATTGGTCATTGCACCTGATCCTGTACCGGAGCGGTCTTGGCGAAGCGGACGAGCGAGAAGTGACCGAGCGGCGGGATTGGCCGTGCCTCGATCAGCGTCACGTCGGCACGCCCCGCCGCCCAATTCTCATAGAGCGAAAACGGAAAGTCGGTGCGGAAGCCGAGCCGGCTGGTGATCGGCATCAGCCCCTTTTCGATTCGGCCGCGCATCCCGCGGCTGGCGCTGACGCGGGTGGTCACGACGATCTCGCCGCCGGGGCGGCAGACCCGCGCGAATTCGTCGAGCGCCCGCTCCGGATGCGGCACCGCCGACACGACATATTGCGCGACCACGCAGTCGAAGGCGTTGTCCGGATAGTGAAGCGCCTCGGCATCGCCGACCTCGATCGCCTCGACATTGTCGAGCTTCAGGCGGCGGACCCGGTCGCGCGCCTTGCCCAGCATGTCCTCGGAAATGTCGACGCCGACGATGCGGCTGTCCGCCGAATAGCCGGGCAGCGAGATGCCGGTGCCGACACCGACCTCCAGGATGCGCCGACCGACGCCCTCCGCCGCCCGGATCGCCGCGGCACGGCCCTGGCGAAACACCGGGCCGAAGACCAGGTCGTAGACCGGCGCCCATCGATCATAGGCCTTGGCGACGCCGGCGGTGTTCATCTGTACTGACAAGAAGATGCTCCTTCACACGCCACAATTCGTGTCACATCTTCCTCAGCGCTGTGGCAGCGGTCCGTGTCAGTTGGGCGACGATTACGCGACAGTCGCCTTCATAAATCGGACACGGTAATGTCACCGATCGCGCGGCAAGGTCCGGCCGGACCGCGCGTCTTTCGCAGAACAGGCGCGTTACGACGCGCAACATGGAGGGCAGCAGGATGACGAACCGCTCGATCACGATCTTGGCCGCATCGGCGATGGCATGTCTGGTCGCCGGTTGCGGCTCGAACGAACCGGCGGCGGTCGCCAATCAGAGCGTGGCACCCCAGGCGAAGCCCGGCGGACTCGCCGACAAGATCGTCGCTCTGTCGGAAGGCCAGCGCCGCGTCGTGATCCTGCGCGCGATCCTCGATGCCGGACATCAATGCCCCAGCGTCATCGGCACCCGTCGTCAGCCGCAGGGGATCAACGGCCTGCCGGCCTGGTCGGCGACGTGCAAGGACGGCAGCAACTGGCTGGTGTCGTTCGCCGACGACGGCATGGCGCGCGTGACCGGGCTGCCGGCGCGATAACCCTCGCCCGCGCGCAGCACCCTCGCGCGAGGTTCAGTTACACTGAATATCCTCCCCGCTCGCCGGGAAGGGGCCGACGGAGCCGGTGGAGCGGGGCTCAGCAGACGCTGCGTGGAAACCCGCTCCGTCAGCGCCAACGCGCTGCCACCACCCGCCGGCAGGGAGAATGAAGAAACCACTGTCCTACAGAGCGTCGGTGTGCCTAGGCTCCCCGACGCTCTTTCTCACCGTCCAACCGCCTTCGAGACCGACCACCATGGGGAGCGGAGAATCCTCGTTCAGGCGTCAATTCTGTCAAGACTCGCGCCTGCGCAGCGGCCTCACTGCCCCAGCCAGCGCGCCACCGCGGGACGCAGGCGGTCGGCCGCCGCCTTGCGGACGGCGATGCCCGACAAGGTCCGCTTGACGCCGCCGCGCGACGCCTCCGGGATATATTTGTCGGCATAGGCCTGGATCTTGCCCGGCATCGCCGGGTCGTTCGATCCGCCGCCGAGCGCGACGATATAGCCGGCGCGCTGGCTTTCCTCGACGAAGCCGTTGACCAGATCGCGGTTCGCCACCGCCCAGTCGAATGCCATGTCGGGGTGGAAGGCCGAGACGCTGCGCAGCAGCGAGGCCTTCTGCGGCGTGGTCAGCTGGTTGCCACGCAACAGGTCGAGCGCCCGCTGGGCGACCGCCTTGTCGCGGGTATAGCCGAGCAGCCCGACGTAGCGGTTCTTCGCCACCGGGTTGGTCTCCGCCATGGTCAGCTTGAGCAGCTGGTCCCATTCCGCCGGCGTCGCGTTGATCGCGAAGGTCGACAGGATGGGGCTGCGGATCGCGGGCGGGATCGCCGTCGGATCGGTCGCCAGCTGCGCGACGTAGCGCCGTGCCTGGGCCGTCACTTCCGGATCGCCGTTGGCGCCCAACCGTCCGACCAGCGTCTCGCGCAGGTTGGAGATCGGCGCCGCTTCGCCGGGCTTGGCGGCGAAGCCGACCCGCTGCAGCACCGGCCCCAGCACCTTGACCGTGCGCTCGCGCAGGGGCTGTTCGAGCGGCGTGTTGGCGAACAGCCCGCTGAGGCTGCCGAGTCGACCCGCGACCACCTCCAGCTCCATCGGATCGGCGGCCGGCGTCACCTGGCCCATCACGTCGAAGAAGCGCGACAGGTCCTGATAGCCGCCGGCAGCGAGCGCATAATCGTCACCCAGCGTGCCCAAGCGGTCGCGCAGCGACAGCTTGGTATAGTCGCGCACGATCGCGTCGTGACCGGCCTGATCGTACAGAACGCGCGTATAGCTGCCCTTGCCCTTGTCGAGGATCAGCGTCCCGCAGCCCGGCACGGTGATCGTCGTCGCCGGCCCGGTGACCACGGCGCGGGTCTCGCCGCCGCCGACCGTTCCGGCGACGAGCGGCACGTGCCAGGTCTGCGGCGCCTTCGATGCCTGATCGAGACCGAAACGTCCCTGCGCCAGCGTCGCGCTCGTGGTGCCGTTGACGCAGCGGGCGCTGGTCAGGCTGACCAGCGGCACGCCGCCCTGCAGCGTGAAGTCGTGCGCGATACCGGCGATCGGCTTGCCCGAGGCCGCCGAGAGCTCCTCCCACAGCTGATCGGTGACCGTGTTGCCGTATTTGTACTTCGCCATGTAGCGGCGGATACCGCTGCGGAAGGTATCGGGGCCGAGCGTCGACTCGAGCATGCCGATCACCGCCTGCCCCTTCGAATAGGTGATGCCGTCGAAGGCCTCGGCCAGCTGATCGACGGTTTCGACCTTGCGGATGATCGGATGCGTCGCGGCCGTCGCGTCGATGCCCATCGCCGCCTCACGGGCGCCGGCGACCTCTTCCGCGCCCGCGTTCCACGACGGATTGAGGTCGTTGGAGGCCTTGCCCTCCATCCATGACGCGAAGCCCTCGTTCAGCCACCGGTCGTCCCACCACGCCATGGTGACCAGGTCGCCGAACCACTGGTGCGCCATTTCATGCGCGACGACGGTGAAGATGCGCTGGCGACCGCTTTCCGTCGCCCGCTTGGGATCGAACAGCAGCTCCGGCTCGAAATAGAAGATCGCACCCCAATTCTCCATCGCGCTGAAGAACTGGCTCGAGCCCGGGCCGGCGATCATGTCGAGCTTGGGCAGCGGATAGGGCGTGCCGAAGTAATCGTTGTAATAGGTCAGCAGGCGCTTGGCGGAGGCGAGCGCATAATCGCCCTGGTCGACGACGCCGCGGCGCGAGATCACGCCGATCTCGACATTGCCGGCCTTGACGGTCTTGCGCTCGAGATCGCCCATGCCGAGGAACAGCAGATAGCTCGACATCACCGGCGTCTCGGCGAAGCTGTACAGCTGCTTGCCGTCCGCCTGGCTGGCGATGTTGGTCGCCGGCATGTTGGAGAAGGCGAGCTGCCCCTTGGGCGCGATCGCCTTCAGCCGGAACTTCGCTTTGAACGCGGGCTCGTCCCACATCGGCGCGAAGCGGCGGGCGTCCGGCGCCTCGAACTGGGTCGCGAGCATCCGCGCCTTCGACCCGTCCTGATTGGTGTAGTCGATCGCGAACAGGCCGGAGGCCGACTGGTTGATCGTCCCGGTCCAGCGAAACGCAACCTGATGGCGGCCGACGCCCGCCGCCGCCGGCAGCGTCAGCGTCAGCTGCTGCGCCTCCGGGTTGAGCGCGTAGGTCGCCGGCTTGCCGTCGACGGTGGCGTTGGTGATCGTCAGATTGGCGGCATTGAGCACGATGGTGCGCGTCGCGCTCTTGACGTCGACCGTCACCGTCTCGCTGCCGGAAAAGGTCATCGCCTGCGCGTCGGGGGTCACGGTGATATCGTAGAGCACGGGCACCACCGTCTTGGGCAGCGACCCCGCCGCCAGAGCGGGAGCCGAGACCGAAAAGGCGAGTGCGGCGGCGAAGGAGAGCTTCGAGACGGAGAGCTTCATGAGCGACGGACATCCTCAGTCAGTGTATGAGCGTGTTCCTACACCTTTGCCGCCGCCTCGCAAGCGCTCCGCACGGCTATCGTGCGCTGGACAGAGTGATCCGTTGCGCTAGAAAACCGATCATGACCCTGCCCGCCCCGCTCGATCGCCTGCGCCTGCCCGTCATCGGCTCGCCGCTGTTCATCATCTCCAATCCGGACCTGGTGATCGCGCAATGCAAGGCGGGCATCGTGGGGTCGTTTCCGGCGCTCAATGCGCGGCCCCAGACGCTGCTCGACGAATGGCTCCATCGGATCACCGAGGAGCTGGCCGCCTACAACCGCGATCATCCCGACGCGCCGGCGGCGCCCTTTGCGGTCAATCAGATCGTCCATAAGTCCAACGATCGGCTGGAGGCGGATCTCGCCACCTGCGCGAAATGGCAGGTACCGATCGTCATCACTTCGCTCGGCGCGCGCGAGGATCTCAACACCGCGGTGCATGGCTGGGGCGGCATCACGCTGCACGACGTGATCGACGACCGATTCGCGCGCAAGGCGGTGGAAAAGGGCGCCGACGGCCTGATCGCGGTGGCGGCGGGCGCCGGCGGTCATGCCGGCCGTCTGTCCCCCTTCGCGATCGTACAGGAAATCCGCCAGTGGTTCGAGGGCCCACTCGCCCTGTCCGGATCGATCGCGACCGGCGGCGCGATCCTCGCCGCGCAGGCGATGGGTGCCGACCTCGCCTATATCGGTTCGCCCTTCCTCGCGACCGACGAGGCCAATGCCGCCCCCGCCGATAAGGATGCGGTGGTGGCGGCGCCGGCGGCGGGG
>JAEWJQ010000245.1 GCA_023386515.1 Pseudomonadota bacterium
GCATAAACCCCGCGCAGAGCGGGCGATTGGGGCCCCCATTACCCCTCCCGCGTCGGACCGGATCGCGCTAAGGCGCGACCATGGCGAGGAAGAAGCGCTACCTGACCGCGACGATGGCGGACGGCTATGTGAAGACGATCGGTCCTACCGCTGCGCCCTTCACCCATTACTGGCGGATCGTCGCCTATCTGCAGAACGGCAAGACCGAGGTATTCTGGGGCCACGCCGTGTCGGCGAAGGAGGCTGCAGGCAAACGGGCGCTGACCGAGCAGGCTGCCCGCAGATACGGCTGGCAGCGCTTCGACTTCGAGGTCGTGGCGCTGACCGAACATTGATCCCGCGGCCGCCAACCTGCGGCCAGAACTCCAGCCGCCGTCCCGGGCGATCAGGCCGACAGTCTGGCGTTCGCCGCGGCATCGCGCTGGGCGGCAGCGACTTCCCGCTCGGCCTGGAAGAAGCCGTAAGGCGGTACGAAGCCGTCGGCCCGGTCGGTGATCGTCGGCCAGTGTCGGATCACCTGAACGTCCGCATCGGCGTCATGCCCCACATAGACACCCTGCGTCAGCGTGACGTTGGCCACCGCGAAATGGCCGGCGCCGGCGCATAGGATGGTGCGCGTCGGTGCATCGTCCCCGACCAGCCGCAACAGTCCCGGCGATACGCGTTCCGGCGCCAGCGTGCGCAGGCTGTCGGCGTCGAGCACCCCCTCGGTCATCTGCGTCGCGGCCGTCGGGGCAAGGCAGTTGACGCGAATGTCGTATTTCTCACCTTCGATGCTCAGCGTCTGCATCAGCCCGACCAGCGCCATCTTGGCGGCGCCGTAATTCGCCTGGCCGAAATTGCCATAGAGGCCCGAAGAGGAGGTGGTCATCACGATCCGTCCGTAGCGGCGGCTACGCATCGGTTCCCACACCGCCTTGGTGCAGATCGCGGCCCCCATCAGGTGCACGTCGACCACCGTCCGGAAATCGGCCATCGTCATCTTGGCGAAGCTCTTGTCGCGCAGGATGCCGGCGGTGTTGATCAGAATGTAGACCGACCCCCATTGCGCAAGCGCCGTGTCGACCATGGCGGCGACCGCCTGCTCGTCGGTGACCGATCCGATCGCCGCGATCGCCGTGCCGCCGCCCGCGCGGATCTCGTCCACCACGGCCGCAGCAGCCTGTTCGGACAGATCGTTGACGACCAGCTGCGCGCCCTTGCTGGCCAAGTAGAGCGCATGAGCGCGTCCCAAGCCGCCGCCCGCTCCGGTCACGATCGCGACCCGCCCGTCCAGTGCCATCATCCTGCTCCTCTATCGCTATGTTCACTCGCGTGATAACGAACGTGAGGGCAAGTGCAAGACGCTAGCGCGATTGTCCCGAACAGAGCGCCTGGAACCCGGCGGCCATGAACGTCGCCATCACCTCCTTGACCGCCGCGAAGTCGTCGGATTGGCACAAGCCGCCGGACAATTTGTCGATACGACCGGTCCGCGCCAGCGTCAGCATCAGCGCGCCGGTGACGAAATGATAGCCCCAGAAAATCCGGTCTTCCGGACAGTCGGGCATCGCCTGCTTGAGCAGCGCAATGAGCCGCAGCACGACGGGATCGAAATGCTGGTCCATCAGCTCCGCCCCCCATTCGGGCGTATTAGCGACCTGAGCGCCGAGCTTCGCGTAATTCTTCCACCCTTCGCCGCCCTCGATATACAGGTCGAGGTCGGTGTCGAGGAACGCCCGCAGCGCGCCCTCCACGGTCGGTCGACCGTTGCAGGCGTCGGCATAGGCGTCGAGCGCCTGCATCCGCCGGTCCGCCGTCACCGCCGCGCGACGCGTGAAGACGGCGTCGAACAGCGCCTTTTTGTCGCTGAAATAATAGTTGAGCAGCGTATGGTGGACGCCGACCTGCTTGGCGACGTCCTTCAGCGTCACGCCGTGGAGGCCGTGTTTCGAGAACAACTCCTCCGCCGCGTCATAGATCTGCTCCATCGTCTCGGCGCGCTGTTCGGCCTTGCGAGAGCGGCGGGCGGGTTTTTCGGTCTGGGTCACGTGCCATCCCTCCGGCGTTCACCCGATGGCGTCAAGCAGCCTTCGACCGACATTTTACTCTCACGCGAGTGAGTGTCCATTGACACTCCGAAGGGCCTGCCCCATCCTGCCGGCATAATCCACGCGAAATGGCGGGAGAGGAACATGGCACTCGCAGGCAGCGTGGCGACGGGACGGCCGCATGCACCATCGACCGCGGCGCCGCGACGTCGTCCGGCGATCGTGCTCGCGATGCTCACCTTCGTCTATGTGCTGAACTTTCTCGACCGGCAATTGCTCGGCATTCTCGCCAAGCCGATCCAGGACAGCCTGCACATCAGCGATGGCCAATTGGGGCTGATCGGCGGCCTGTACTTCGCGATGTTCTATTGCTTCATCGCCATTCCCGTGAGCTGGCTGGCGGACCGAACGAGCCGGGTCGGTGTCCTGACCTGCGCCTGCGCGATCTGGAGCGCGGCGACGATCGCCTGCGGCATGGCGCGCACCTACCCGCAGCTGGTGGCGGCCCGGATGGTGGTCGGCTTCGGCGAGGCGGGCGGCGTGCCGCCATCCTACGCTTTGATCACCGACACCTTCGCCCCCGGGCGTCGCGGGGTCGCCTTCGGCATCTACAATCTCGGCCCGCCGATCGGAGCGGCGCTCGGCATCGCGCTCGGCGCCTCGATCGCCGCGGCCTATGATTGGCGCGACGCCTTCGTGGCGATCGGTCTCGTCGGCCTGGTCGCCGCCCTCGCTTTGCCCTGGATCGTCCCGGAGCCGGCGCGCGGCGCGTCCGACCCCGGGGCCGCTCCGGCCCAGGCCAAGGCGCCGTTCTGGCAGACGCTCGCCACCTTCTTCCGCAGCCCGGTGATGATGCTCGCCGCCCTCGGCAGCGGCGCAACGCAGTTCGTCACCTACGGCCTCGGCAATTTCGCGGTGCTTTTCCTGATCCGCGAAAAGGGCATGACCCTGTCGGAGATCGCCATCTGGTATGCCGTCGCGATCGTCGTCGGCATGGGCGGCGGCATGATCGCCTCGGGCCGGATCATCGACCATTTCTCGAAGCGCTCGCGCCGGGTCTTCGCCATCGCCCCGGCGGTATCGCTGGCCATCGCCTTGCCGTTTTACGTGGCCTTCGTCTGGGCGCCGGGCTGGCCGCTCGCGCTGGCGCTACTCACCGTCGTGATGTTCTTCAATTATTTCTATCTCTCCTGCTCCGTCACGCTGGTGCAAGAGGAAGCCGCGCCCAACCAGCGCGTGCTCGCCGGCGCGCTCCTGCTGCTGGTGATGAACTTCATCGGGCTTGGACTCGGCCCAACCTGGGTCGGGGCGGCGAGCGACCGGTTCGCCGCGGGCGGTGCGAGCAATCCGCTGCAACTGTCGCTCTACACCCTCGCCCCCTTCTACATCGTCGCCATCGCGCTGTTTCTGGCGCTGGCGCGCACGCTGCGCCGTCGGGAGTTTGCCGCATGAAAACCGTTCTGCTTGCCGCCGCCTTCGCCGCTGCACCGGCCGCCGCCCAAACCGCGCCCAGCATCGCCGCGCCCGCCGGCACCGTGCGGGGCGTGGCCGACGGGATGCTCGCCGTGTTCAAGGGCATTCCCTATGCGAAGCCGCCGGTCGGTCCGTTACGCTGGCGCGCGCCGCAACCGCTGCCGCGCTGGTCGGGCACACGCGACGCCACGCAATTCGGCGCTGCCTGCATGCAGACCCAGGGGCAGAACACCACCATCTATGCCGAGCCGACCATGCCGGTCAGCGAAGATTGCCTGACGCTCAACGTCTGGATGCCGGCGAAGGCGAAGCGGGCGCCCGTGATGGTGTGGATCCACGGCGGTGCCCTGGCCGGCGGATCGAGCCGCGAGCCGATGTACGACGGCGCGGCCCTCGCCGCACGCGGCATCGTCGTCGTATCGATCAACTATCGGCTCGGTGTGCTCGGCTGGCTGGCCCATCCTGGGTTGAGCGCTGAAACGCCCGATCGGGTATCGGGCAATTACGGCTTGCTCGACCAGATCGCCGCGCTGAAATGGGTGCAAGGCAATATCGCGGCGTTCGGTGGCGACCCGCGCAAGGTCACGATCGCGGGTGAATCGGCGGGCGGGCTCAGCGTCCTCTACCTGATGAGCGCGCCATCGGCGCATGGCCTGTTCAGCAGGGCGATCGCCGAAAGCGCCTATATGATCTCCATGCCGGCGCTGAAGACCGTCGCGTTCGGCATGCCGGCGGCCGAAGCGGCGGGGTCCGCGCTCGGCACGGCCCTGCACGCCCCCAACGTCACCGCCCTGCGCGCGATGAATGCACAGGCGCTGACCGACAGCGCGCCGAAGCTGGGCTTCGCGCCCTTCGGCGTGGTCGACGGCACGCTGCTGCCAGAACAGATGGTGGCGGCGTTCGATGCCGGCCGGCAGGCCGCGGTTCCCGTGCTGGTCGGCTTCAACCAGGGCGAAATCCGGTCGTTGCGCATGCTGGCTCCGAAAGCCCCGCAAGACGCGGCGAGCTACGAGCGCGACATCCGCGCGCGCTACGGCGATCTCGCGGACGCCTTTCTGCGCCTCTATCCGGCGACGACCTATCCTGAGAGCATCCTCGCCACGACGCGGGACGCGCTGTACGGCTGGACGGCGGAACGGGTGGCGAGGAAACAGACGGGGCGAGGGCAACGCGCCTATCTCTATCTGTTCGATCACAGCTATCCCGCCGCGGACGATGCCGGTCTGCACGCCTTCCACGCCAGCGAACTCCCCTATGTCTTCGGCTCGTTCGACCGAACGCCGCCGCGCTGGCCGCGGGTGCCCGACACCGAGGCGGAACGGTCTGTGTCGTCGGCGATGACGGATTATTGGGCGTCCTTCGTCCGTGACGGTCGTCCGATCGCGTCGCGTACCGCGGCCTGGCCTGCCTATGACCAGACGCGCGCCTATATGCATTTCGCCGCCACGCCGACGCCGTCCCGCGATTTGATGCCCGGCATGTTCGCCCTCAACGAGCAGGTCGTCTGCCGCCGCCGTGCCGCAGGCACGGTGCCGTGGAACTGGAATGTCGGCCTTTACGCGCCGCTGCCGCCGCTGCCACCGGTCAAGGGCTGCGACTGAGCGGCGCCGGCGCGCGGCGCTTCAGCCATGCTCCGCGCGCAGCCGCATCTTGTCGATCTTGCCCGTCAGCGCGAGCGGCATGGCCGCCACGCGGATGATCGCATCGGGCAGCCACCAGCTCGCGATCCGCCCGCGCAACGCGTCGATCAGCGTCTCGTCCGACAGGGTCGCGCCCTGACGCGGCTCGACTACCAGCACCGGGCGCTCGCCCCATTTGGGATGAGCCCGGCCGACCACGGCGACCAACGCGACATCGGGTAACGCACCGACGATCGCCTCGATCTCACCGGGATTGATCCATTCGCCGCCCGACTTGATCAGGTCCTTGGCGCGACCGGTGATGCTGAGATTGCCGTCGGCATCGATCCGCGCGAGGTCGCCGGTATCGAACCAGCCGTCGGCATCGGTCGCCGGTTCGACATGGTCGAAATAGCGTTCGACGGCACTCGCCCCGCGCACCCACAGTCGCCCCTCGCCGTCCCGCTGCTCGGCCAACGGCCGTCCCGCCTCGTCAGTGAGGCGCAGGTCGACCCCCATCGGCGGCCGCCCCGACTTGGCCGAGACGCGGCACGGCGCGTTGGCGGGCGTGACGGTGCCGACCGGGGACAATTCCGTCATGCCCCAGCTGGTCTGCACGACGCAACCGAGCCGCTGTTCGAGCCGGTCCATCAGCGCTTGCGGTACCGGCGATCCGCCGAGCAGAATGCGCTGCAGCGATGGGGACGCCCCGCCGGTCTGTTCGAGGTGATCGACCAGGCCCAGCCACACGGTCGCGACCCCCGCCGCCACCGTGACGCCCTCCTCGGCGATCAGCCGCGCCAGGCTGGCGCCGTCCTGATAGCGGCCCGGCAGGACCAGCTTGGCGCCGGCGGCGGGTCCGGCGAAGGCAAAGCCCCAACCGTTGGCATGGAACATCGGCACCGCGACCAGCACCGTGTCGCGCGCCGTCACGCCGATCACGTCGGCCGCCAGCATGTGCAGCGTATGCAGATAGTTGGATCGATGCGTATAGGTCACGCCCTTGGGCCGACCC
>JAEWJQ010000249.1 GCA_023386515.1 Pseudomonadota bacterium
ATTCGCCGACGCCACGGACCTGAAGGAGTGGAGGTACAAGGGCGTCGACGGCAGCGCCGAGACGACCTGGCCCGGCGTCTACAACCGGTCGAAGCTGCCCGGGCGCGACGATTATTTCGAGCTGCCCGACTGGAACGTCTATGTCGAGGGCGGCAAGCGCTACGATTTGACGGTGCCCGCCGGCGAGACGTTCAACCGCGTCGAGATCCGCGGGGCGGCTTACGGCAATCTGTCCTGGACGGACGCCGGCGGCAAGGATCAGACCCTCGCCACCCGCGCCAAGGGCGTAGTGCGCAGCGTCGATACGGTGAAGCCCCGTACCGGCGGCACGCTGCATTTCACCAACGTCATGCAGGAACAGCCGATCCAGGAGCTCTGGGCCTATGACGTCGGTGCCGGCGCGGTGCCGAAGGGCAGCTTCACGCTGAGCTATACGGTCGATGCCGCCGCCTCGCCGCGGCTGGCGGCGCTGACCCCGCTCAACGCCTATATCGCCGGTCGTTTCGCGCCGGAGGAACGCAGCACCGTGGTGGCCATGCCGTCGGCGGGGATGAAGGTGGCGGTGGGCGCGGGCGCCGCCGGCGCATCGGCCAATGCGGTGCGCCGTGCCGCGGGCCGGCCGGTCGTCCATGTGCTGATCCCGGCGAGCTTCGGCGATGCCTTCCCGGACCAGCCGCTGGCGCGCGCCTGGGACTATGGCTGGCAGAATCTGCACGACGGGCTGGACGGGATCGCGATCGACCTGCCCGCCCTGAAGGGCAGCGTCGGTTCCGGGGGTACGATCCCGCTCAACATCCGCGTCCACGACCCGCTGTGGCCCGGGCGCGACATGATCGACGTGTCCGTCTCCGTCCGCGCCGGCGAAGCGCGCACGCTCTGGCTCGACCTGCGCGATCGCATCCTGCCGAACGACAGCCTGTTCCTGACGGTCGCTTCCGCCGATGTCGGCTTCGACGCCGACAGTCTGAACGGCGCGAAGATCCGGCTGGTGTTCAAGCCGCGCGCCGAGGCGCTGAAGGAGCATGTCGCCGACCGTTTCGCGCAGGTGAAGGACAATTGGGGCTTTCTGGTCGAGGAGCATACCGCCTCGCAGCGTGCCGGCCTGTACCGCCGCGTCTATGCCGACATCACCGACCTGCTGCGCGTCGCGCCCGACCATGAACAGGCGCGCGCTTATTGGGCGGACATCAACTACCGGCCGGAAAATCTGCCGCCGGTGGCTTTGCCCCCCGCCCCCACCGGCGTGCCGCTGTGGGCGACGCGGCAGCTCGACGATCTGAAGATCACCCGCGACTTCGTGCTATGGTGGATCGACCATCGCCAGGTGCCCTATGGCGATTTCGGCGGCGGCATTTCGGACGACGTCGACCTGACCCAGCAATGGCCGGCCCTCGCGCTGATGGGGGTCGAGCCGGACAAGGTGAACGCCTCGCTGCGTGCGCTGTCCGACGCGGTCTACACGAACGGGATGCGGGTCAACGGTCTCGGCTATATCACCACCGACGAGCTCCATGCCTATGAGGAGGGGCTGAACAGCGACGCCGAGCGGCTCTACCTCAACTGGGGCGAGCCCAAGGCGGTCGAGCGGCTGATGGACACGGTGCGTGCGCTGCAGGGCGTGATCCTCAAGAACCCCGCCGGCCACATGCATTTCGCGTCCAACTGGTACGGCGGGCGCAAGATGTACCGCGAGGGACCGTGGGAATGGCAGAAGCCGTACAGCTTCACCGTCCTGCACGGGCCGATCCTGATCGGCCTGTACAATGGCAATCCGGCGGCGCGCGGCCTCGTCACCGGCGTGATCGACGGCTGGATGGCGCATGCCAAGCAGAATGCGGACGGCAGCTGGAGCTATCCCAACGAGATCAACTGGCGCACCGATGCGACCCGGGTCGGCGACGGCGGCGGCGTGACGACGCCGTTGCAGGGTGCCTGGGCGGCGTGGCGCTTCACCGGCGACGATAAGTATCTGCGCCCGGTGCAGGCGCGGGTCGGCAAGGCGCCTGGCGGGCTCAACGAATTTGCCGAGAACGCCTTCGACACGATGCCGGGCGGCGCGGAACTGCGCGCCAAGCTGGCCAAGACCGCGGGCGACGATCCGTTCGCGGCCTATGCGCGCTGGGCGACGACAGGCGATCTGGGGGGGCTGGCGTCGCTGCACGAGGCGGCGTGGACCGACAAGGCGCAGCATCAATATATGTACACGGAAGGCCATTGGTGGTCCGACCGTGTCGACCAGCCCAATGACATCCTGCAGCGCGAGCGGCTGGGTGGCATCGCGCTGAAGCGCAACATGACCTGGCCCGGCAATACCGTCAGTTGGCGGTTCGCGACGCCGGGCGCGGCGGAGCAGGTCGCGATTTTGGTGCCCGGCGCCACGCGCGAGAAGTTCCGCGTCATCGCCTATAACACCAGCGGCGTGGCGCAGAGTGCGCGCATGTCGACGTGGAACGTCACCGCCGGCACCTGGCGGCTGCGCGTCGCGACCAGCCCGGATGAGGGCAAGACGCTGACCGCCGGGGAGACGCGCGAGGTCACGCTGGAGCGCAGCGCCGGCACTGACGTCACCTTCGCGCCAGGCACGACGACGGTGATCGAGGCGGAGCTGATCCGCGCCGGCACGCCGGTCGAGGCGCGTCCCGATCTCGGCATCGGCGCGGACGATGTGGCAGTGAAGGACCGGCAGGTGACGCTGACCGTGCACAGCCTGGGCTCGGTCGCGACCGGGG
>JAEWJQ010000351.1 GCA_023386515.1 Pseudomonadota bacterium
CTGCTGACCGAGGTGATCTGGGTCAAGCCGGGGGTGGAGAATCCCTATGTCATCGTCGATGCGGCGATGAACGATCTGGCGCGGCCGGCGCTCTACGACGCCTGGCACGATTTCGCCGCGGTGCAGCCGTCGGGCGAGCGGATGACCGCCAACATCGCCGGGCCGGTGTGCGAGACGGGCGACACCTTCGCGCTTCGCCGCGACATCGACGCGGTGAAGAGCGGCGATCTCGCGGTGTTCCGCACCGCTGGCGCCTATGGCGCGACGATGGCGTCGACCTATAACAGCCGTGCCCTGGTGCCGGAGGTGCTGGTCGACCGCGATCGCTATGCCGTCGTCGCGGACCGCATCGCGGCGGAGACGATCCTGGCGGCGGAGCGGGTGCCGGACTGGCTGCGCCCGCAAGCGGCGGGATGAGCCTGCACAGTCTGCCGCTGTTCGTCCGGCTGGCGGGCCGACCGGTGATCCTGATCGGTTCGGGCGAGGCGGCGGACGCCAAGCGTCGTCTGCTCGATCGCGCGGGTGCGGTGATCGTCGGCGAGGGCGCGCCCGCCGCGCTGGCGATCGTCGCGCTCGATGCCCCGGAAGAGACGGTGGCACGGCTCAAGGCGAGGGGGCTGCTGGTCAACGCGGTCGACCGACCCGATCTGTGCGACTTCACGCTACCGGCGATCGTCGATCGTGATCCGGTGATCGTCGCGATCGGCACCGGCGGCGTGTCGGCGGGCCTTGCCGCGGCGCTGCGCCAGCGATTGGAGGCGTTGCTCCCCGCCCGGCTCGGCCGACTGGCGGAGGAATTGTTCGCATCGCGAGCCGACCTGCGCCGGCGCTGGCCGGACGGCGGCGAACGCCGGCGGATGCTCGCCGCCGGTATGGTGGCCGGCGCACCGCTCGATCCGCTCGGCGACGCGCGAGACGGTGCGGTCGGCCGTTACATCGCCGCTGCCGGCAGTCCCGCCGAACCGCAAGTCGTCACCATCCGCCTATGCTCCGACGATCCCGACGACCTGACGCTACGCGAGGCGCGGGCGCTCGCCTCGGCGGACCGGGTGATTCACGGCGCGGGCGTGACGGCAGCGATCCTCGATCGAGCGCGCGCCGACGCGGAGCGGATCGCCGCGCCCGCCGTTGCAGGGGGACAGACCGCGTCGCCTGTTAATACAGGCGCGGGACTGACCGTGATCGTGGAGAGACAATGAGCGGCTTCGGCTATCGCATCACCAGCGGCACGGCGCAGGAGGTTCCGGTCAAGGAGGCGCTGGCGCCGGGCGCCGACCTGGTCTGGGTGCATCTGTCGACCACCGCGGAACATGCGCAGCTGTGGCTACGCGAGCGGGCGGAACTGCCGGAATATGTCGTCGACGCCCTGACCGCGCAGGAGACGCGGCCGCGTTGCGAGGCGTTCGACCACGGTGCCTTCCTCAACCTGCGCGGCCGGTCGAGCGAAGAGCTCGACACATCGGACCTGCTCGCCTCGGTGCGCATCTGGGCGGTCAAGGGCCGCGTCTTCTCGGTGACGCGCAAGCCGCTGGTCGCCGTCGCCGCGGTGCGCAAGGAGGTCGAGGCGGGGCGGATCGTCGATCCCGGCGACCTGATCGCCGCCTTCGCCACAGCGATCACCGCCGATCTCGATCCCGACGTCGCCGATCTCGGTGACCGGCTCGATTCCTGCGAGGCGGATCTCGACGCAGCCAGGATTTTCGAACTGCGCCGGACGGTAACCCAGGTGCGCGTCGCCGCGATCGGCTACCGGCGCTTCCTTGCGCCGCAGCGGACCGCCTTGGAGACGCTGGCCAATCTGCCCGGCGAATGGCTGCACGAGGACGACCGGCGGCATCTGTCGTCCGCTGCCGATCGCGCCGCGCGCATGGCGGAGGAGCTGGAAGCGATCCGCGAACGCGCCGCGCTGACCCATGAGGCGCTGACCGACTTGCGCGCCGAGCAGCTCGACCAGCGCTCGCTGATCATCTCGATCGTCGCGATGGTGTTCCTGCCGCTGACTTTCATCACCGGCCTGTACGGCATGAACGTCGACAATCTGCCCTATCAGCACGAACCCTGGGCGTTCGACGCGATCACCGGCGTCTGCGCGCTGATCGCGGCCGGCGTGACGATCTATTTCGTCCAGCGTCACTGGTTCCAGCGCTAGGGCCGCCGGGCTGCCCCGGTGGGCGATCCATCAGACGGCGCGCGCCTGACGCCAGGCATCGGCGATCTCGCCCAGGCTGGCAGCCGCGGCGCGGAACGGCGAGGGGTCGCTGCCGATCGAGGCATCGACCACTGTCTTGCGGATGCCGCCGTAGAAGCGCGACAGCGTCACCGACACATCGCCACCTTTCTCGTAATCGAGGCCGGCTTCCAGCGCGAACAGGATCGCGGTGGCGCGCGTCACCCGCTCGCTCTTCACCGTCAGCCGGTTGTTCTCCAGCGCCCAGGCGGCGGCGCGCAGCGCGGCGATCAGTTCCTCGTACAGCAATTGCACGAGCCCCGGGCCCTGCGCCTCCGCGGCACGGCCGACGACGTCGATCTGGCGATAGGTCGCATAGGGATTGCCGGCGAGGGCGGTTGCGTAAGCCATCAGTTGTTGCTGCCGTTCCAGGCCTTGATCTGGTTCTCGAGAAAGGTCTGCGTCGATTTGTAGGCCGACACCTTGGCGTTCATGCTGGCGAACTGCTGCGTCATGCGGGTCGTCATCGCGTCGGACTGCTGCGACAGTTTGTCCTGTTGGGCGCTCAGGTCGCTTTGTGCCTTGGTATAGGCGGCGGATGACGCGCCGAGCCCGGTGGTGCTGCTCGCTGCCGCCAGGCTGATCGAAGAAAAGGTGGATTGCAGGCCGATACCGTTGATCGTGGTCGGCGCGAACATCGCCTCCACGGCGTCCGGGTAATTGGCGAGCGCCCGGTTGAGCGTCGCGCTGTCGACGCTCAGCGTGCCGTCGCGATTGGTGCCGATACCAATCTGCGCCAGCGTCTTGGGCGCATTGGCGTCGGCGGTCGAAACCAGCGTCTTGGTGGTCAGCGACTGCAGCGACCGCAGCAACGACTTGGCGGCCGAATCGGTCTTGAGCGGCCCATTTGCGGCATCGAGATCGTCCTTCAGCGTGCCATAGACCTGGTTGTAGGTATCGACGAAATCGGACACCGCCTGGCTGATCGCGCTGGTTGGCCGTGTCGTGCTCATCGTGCTGGTACCGGTGCCGGTCAGCTGCAGCTTCACGCCGGAGACGAGGTCGGTAACGGTATTGCTGGCGCGCTGCACGGTCACGCCGTCGATGGTCAGCGATGCATTGGCGGCGGTGCCCGTCAGCGCGGTCGGCGCGCCGATGCCGACGTTGAACTGGGCGAGCGGACTGCTGCTGCTGTCGGCGTTCAACGTGAACGCCTGGGCTGCGCCGGTCGCCCCCTTCAGCGACAGATAGGCCTTGCCATCGACATCGGTCACGACGCTGGCGGTGACGCCGGCGTTCGCGCCGTTGATCGCGCTGGCAATGCCGTCGAGGCTGCCGTTGGTGATGGTGATCTGCGCGGGAGTGGCGCTGCCGGCGGTAAAGCCGGTCATCGTTGTGCCGTCACTGCCGTAGGTCGCCGTGCCCAGCGTCAAGGTCAGCGTACCCGATCCGATGGTCGCGCTCCGGTCGGCGATCGCGGTGGTGGTGCGGGCCCCCTGCGCCGACGCCAGTGCATTGACCGTGATGCTCGACGGCATCGTCCCGACTTGCTGGCCGGCGATGGCGGTGGCCGTCAGCGCATTGGCATTGCTGCTGAGCGGCTGGGTCTGCAGCGAGCCGCTGGTGGTCAGCGTGGACAAGGCCGTGGAGAAATTGGTGATAGTGCTCTTCAGCGTCGACACTGCGGAAATCTGCGCGGTCAGCGCGGCATTCTTGGCGGTCAGCGCGGCATTCTGCGCGGCGAACTGCGCCTGCACCAGGCTGGTGACGAGCGACGAGGTGTCGATGCCGGAGCCGGTGTTCAGCGACGTCAGCAGCGCCTGGGTCGCATTGCCGATGATGCTGGCGGTGCTGGTCTTCGCGGCGTTGGCGGCGGTGGTCGTCGATGCCGTCGTCGCGGCCGTGGACGTGGAGCTCGTCGTGCTGGTCGTGGTGGTCATCATCGAACTCCGCTTCGCCCTGCTAAACGACCGTCGGCGCCTGGAATTTAGGAAATTTTCACGCCGTTCTCGTCGAACCGCGCGCCTTCCGGCACGTCGACCGGCGGCTGGATGCCGCCTGCCTGCGCATTGAGATTGAAGACGAAGGCGAGCACGGTGGCGATGGCGACATACAGGTCGTCGCGTACCTCCTGGCCTTCCTTGCTGGTGTAATAGACGGCGCGGGCAAGCATCGGATATTCGAGCACCGGCACGCGCGCCTCGGCGGCGACCTCGCGGATCGCCAGTGCGGTGATGCCGCGCCCCCGGGCGACGACGACCGGCACCTGATCCTGGCCGCGATCGTAGCGCAGCGCGACCGAGAAATGCGTCGGGTTGGTCAGCACGACATGCGCCTCGCTGACCGCCTGGCGAACGTTGCGCGTCGCCATCTGACGCTGCATCGCGCGCATGTGCCCCTTGGCCTCAGGATTGCCCTCGCTTTCCTTGTGCTCGTCCTTGATCTCCTGCTTCGTCATGCGCAGCTTGCCGAGCAGCTGCATGATCTGGACGGGCACGTCGAACAGGGCGATCGCGACCAGGCCCATCGCCATGGCGATCATGATCGCCTTGAACGTGCCGCCCAGCTCGCCGAGCGCGACGCCGAGGTCGGACGAGGACAAGCCGAGCGTCGCGCGGCTCGACGTCCACAGCATGTAGCCGCCGATACTACCGAGCAGGATGACCTTGAGCAGCGACTTTCCGAGCTCGATCCAGCCCTGGCTGCCGAACACCCGCTTCAGGCCGGAGGCGGGATTGACCCGGCTCGCCTTGGGCGCGAGCAATTTGCCGTTGAAGCGCAGCGAACCGAGCCCGGCCGAACTGATCACGGTGGCGACGACGCTGATCACACCAAGCGCGCCGAGCGACGGCAGCAACTTCCACCCCGCCTCCGCCAGCGGCCGCCAGGGCGAGAAATCCTCGACATCGCCGCGGTCGAACCGGAAGCTCGCCGCCATCACCGCCTTGCAGGCAGCGAGCAACTGCGGGCCGAACAGGATGAGCCAGCCGACCCCGGCGAGCACGACCAGCGCGGTGGCGAAGTCCTTGGAGCGCAGCAACTGGCCTTCGTCGGCGGCCTGTTGCTTGCGCTTCTGGGTTGGGGCCTCCGTCTTTTCGCCGAACTCCTCTGCCATCAGCCGGTCACCAAAGTCTGGGTGGCGGCGAGGCCTTCGCGGACGATGACCAGCATGTAATCGCCCATCGCCGGGAAGGCGACGGCGAGCGCGATCACCCCGACCGCCAAGCTGGCGGGCAGGCCGACGGAGAAGAGGTTGAGCGAGGGCGCGGCGCGGCTGACCATGCCGACGACGAGGTTGAGGCAGAGCAGCAGGAAGCCCACCGGCAGCGCGAGCAGCAGCCCGGCAAGAAAGGCATAGCCGCCGAACAGGGCGATCTGCTTCAACTGGTCGGGCGCCAGCCAGGTGCCGGGCGGCATCGTCTCATAGCTTTTGACGAGCAGCTCGACGAGCACGAGATGGCCGTTCACCGACAGGAACAGCAGCGTCAGCATCACCGAGAAGAACTGGCCGAGGGCGGGCGTGCTGTGGCCGTTCTGCGGGTCGATCGTGTTGGCGAAGCCGAGGCCCATCGATCCGCCGATCAGCTCGGACGCGACCATCGGCGCCGAGAAGGCGATCTGCAGGATGAAGCCGATGGCGAGGCCGACCAGCGCCTCCGCCGCAACCGCCAGGAAGGTAGCGACCGCGAAGATCTGCGCGGGCGGTGTGATCGGATGGACGGCGAGCACGAAGATGCCGATCGCGCCGGACAGCGACACGCGCACCGGCAGCGGGATCGACACCGCACCGAACACCGGCGCGACGACGAAGGCGGCACCGATACGGATCATCACGAACACCAGCGCCCATAGCCGGGGCTCGATGGCGAGGCCGAAACCTAAAATGTCCCCCTCCCGCTAGCGGGAGGGGTTAGCGGAGGGCAGTTGCGACCGTTGTGAAGGCGGAGAGGCCCTCCCCCGGCCCCTCCTGCAAGCGGGAGGGGAGCAATGGCGCGGCGCTGCCTTGGCGTGGGCTGTTGCCGATGTGACCCGCCGCGGCAAAGCCGCGTCGTCGAACGGGTGCTGCGCCCCGCCGGCCGCGCTTGACCGCGTGGCGCGCAGCATGCGCGCTCTCGCGGCCTGCGCATCACTTCACCAGATCCGGAATGCGTTCGAACATCGCCACGGTGAAGTCGCTGAGCAGCCCCAGGATCAGGCTGCCGAAGATGACGATCGACAGCGCGACGACGAGCAGCTTGGGCACGAAGGTCAGCGTCTGTTCGTTGATCGACGTCGCCGCCTGGATCATGCCGAGGATCAAGCCGGCGAGCAGCGCCGGGATCAGGATCGGCGCGCTCGCCAGGGCGAGCACCCACATCGTCTGGTTGGCGAGCGTCAGGAAATAATCCGCGTCCACGGCTCAGCTCGCGAAGGAATTGGCGAGGCTGCCCATCGTCAGCGCCCAGCCGTCGACCAGGACGAACAGCAGCAGCTTGAACGGCAGCGAGATGATCGTCGGCGACAGCATCGCCATGCCCAGCGCCATCAGCACGGTGGCGACGACCAGATCGATGACGATGAAGGGAAGGAAGACGAGAAAGCCGATCTGGAATGCGGTCTTCAGCTCGCTGGTGACGAAGGCGGGCAGGAGAACCGAAAAGGGGATGTCCTTGGGCGACGCATAGGGGCCGCTTTTCGCCATCTGGGCGAACAAAGTGACGTCCTTGATCCGCGTCTGCTTGGCCATGAAGTCGTGCAGCGGCGCGCCGGCGCGCTCGATCATCTGCGTGCCGGCGAGCTGGCCGGCGGCATAGGGCTGGATCGCCTGGCTGTTCATCTGGCTGATCGTCGGTGCCATCACGAACAGCGACAGGAACAGCGCCAGGCCGATCAGCACCTGGGTGGGCGGCGGCTGCTGCAGACCGAGCGCCTGGCGGAGCACCGCAAGCACGATAACGATCCGGGTGAAGC
>JAEWJQ010000015.1 GCA_023386515.1 Pseudomonadota bacterium
GTCTGAAATGAAGCAGACCCGCCAGGCTCCACAGCAACGCCGCGCCATAGGCTACGGCGACGACCGGGACTGACAGGATCGTGCGCCGATCCCGCATCCGCATCCAATTGTCGCACAGGGCAGAGGGTCGTGCCCAACCCGTGCGATCCCAACCCGCCAACACGATCCCGGCGATCCATCGCGCCTTCTGGCGCGACGCCGCCCGCAGAGTCTCCGGAAAATATGCCCGGACCGCGATCAACGAGCCGTCATCCGGGTCGCGCAGCCGCGCGAAATGCCCGTTTCCACCAAGAGCGGCGATCCGCAACCCCATCTCGTAATCTTCGGTCAGGCTGCCCGCATCGAATGGCGCACCGCCACGCTCATCCGCCAGACGGGCCATCATCGTCCGGGCGATCGCGCATCCGGTACCGGCGAGCGGCATCGCTACGCCCAGGCGATTGCGCACCGGCTGATGGACGCCATGCGCATAGGCGAATTCGTCTGCATAATGGCCGGACACCAGCGATCCCCGTCGGATCAGCGGCAGCACGGGCAACTGCACCACGTCATGGTCGCCGATCAGCGTATCGAAGGCCTCCAACTCGCGCGGGTGGACGACATCTTCGGCATCATGCAGCACGATCGCTCGCGCCCGAAAATCCTGCCAGCGCTCGTCATCCAGCAAGGCGTGCCACAGCGTATTCAGACACCCCGCCTTGGTCGTCGGGCCAGGCTCGGCGCCGATAACCATCCGCACCCGCGAATCTGCGGCTGCGACGTCGGCCACGGCCTCGATCGTCCGCGGATCATTGGGATAAACGCCGACATAGATGCGGTAGCGGTGATAGCTGTAGCGATCGAGCGCCGCCGTCAGCATCGCCCCGATCACCGCGGCCTCGTCCCAGGCCGGCACAAAGACGATCATCGGATCCGCCGATACAGCCGACTGCGGCACCAGAACCGGATCTCGCCCCGCCCCCCGCCGCAGCGCAAACCACAGGAACAGAAGATCGACCACGGCATCGTCGAGCCCGCCGATCATAATGCCTGTGGCCGCGAACATCATCGATTCCCGTGCTGCGACGTCGACGATCCACGTCAGCTGTTCCACCCCGAGTGCCCCCGCCCTCGCATGTATGCCCGTTATGGATATATCAACGGCGATCAGCTTTGTCGACTATGCCGCCAAGGACGCGAAATCGCGCCCGATCGTCTTAATAAGGCATACTATGACAATCCGAATCGGCATCGGCGGTTGGACCTATGAGCCCTGGCGCGGCAGCTTCTACCCGGACAAGTGGCCGCAGAAGCGCGAGCTCGATTATGCCGCGACGCGGGTCACCGCGATCGGGATCAACGGCACCTATTATTCGAGCTTCAAGCCGCAGAGCTTCGCCGGCTGGGCCAAGGCGGTGCCCGACGGCTTCGTCTTCACGCTCAAGGCATCGCGCTATTGCACCAATCGCAAGGTGCTCGCAGACGCCGGGGAATCGATCCAGCGGTTCGTTGGGCAGGGCATCGTTGAGCTCGGCGACCGGCTTGGCCCGATCCTCTGGCAGTTCATGGCGACCAAGCGCTTCGACCCGGACGACATGCGCGCCTTCCTTGCCCTCCTACCGCGCAGCCAGGACGGAATAGCACTCCGCCATGCCGTCCAGGTGCGTCATGAGAGTTTCGCCGATCCTGCCTTCGTCGCCATGGCGCGCGAGGCGAATGTCGCCATCGTCTATGCCGAGTCAGCCGATCATCCCGCGATCGCCGACGTCACGGGCGACTTCGTCTACGCTCGGCTGGAGAATGCGCAGGAGAGCGAACCGGCGGGCTATGATGACCCCTCACTTGATCGCTGGGCTGATACCGCGCGCAGCTGGGCGGCAGGTGGTCAACCCGCCGGCCTGCCCTATGTCACCGAAGACCCACCCGCGGCCGTCGCGCGTGACACGTTCGTCTTCTTCATCAACGGCGCCAAGATCCGCGCCCCGCATGGCGCGATGGCGCTGATCGATCGCGTTACGCCACGTTGACCGAGCCGGCGGGCGATCAGATCGTATCGCCCGTCAGCCGCTGGCACACCATGTCGAGCTGGTCGAGCGTCGAATAACCGAGTGTCAGCGTCCCGCCCTTCTCGTGATGGGCGATTCGGACGTTCAGACCGAGCAGGTCGGACAGTTGCCGTTCGAGCGCAGCGATATCGGCATCCGGCTCCGCACCGGTGGCGCGTTCCGCATTGGCAGGGCGGCCACCCGGCCGTTCCGGTTTCGCGCCCTTAGCGAGCTTCTCCGTCTCGCGAACCGTCAGTCCTCGGGCGACGACCTGTTCCGCCAGCGCCTCGACGTCGCGTGCGCCGAGCAGCGCCCGCGCATGCCCCATCGACAGCGACCCGTCGGTGACCCGCGCCTGCACCGCATCAGGGAGTTCGAGCAGACGCAGCAGATTGGCGACATGGCTGCGCGACTTGTGGACGATCTTCGCCAGCGCATCCTGTGTATGACCATATTCACCGGCGAGGCGCTGATAAGCCTGCGCCTCTTCGATCGCGTTGAGATCTTGGCGCTGGATATTCTCGATCAGCGCGATCTCTAGCGTTTGCGCATCGTCGAACTCGCGGACGACAACTGGCACCTCGTGCAGCCGCGCCCGCTGTGCCGCGCGCCAGCGCCGCTCGCCCGCGACGATCTGATAATCGTGACCGTGCGGGCGCACGACGATCGGCTGGATCAGGCCACGCGCGGCGATCGACGCCGCCAGTTCGTCCAGCGCCGCTTCGTCGAAATGACGCCGCGGCTGATCCGGATGCGGCGACAGCGCGCTGACCGGTAGCATCCGCACACCCGACGGTATCGCTGCCTTGCTACCCGGCGCGACCGGCGCTTCGCTCGCCATCTCGCCGAGCAGAGCACTAAGGCCCCGACCGAGTCCGCCCGGCCGGTTCCGCTTGCCGCCGTCGCTCATGCCGCGACTGCCGGCGCCGGCAGGCGAGCGATCAACTCGCGCGCCAGATCGATGTATGCCTGCGATCCCGAGCACCGGTGATCGTAAATCAGCGCGGGCAGCCCATGGCTCGGTGCCTCCGACAGGCGGACGTTACGCGGGATCACCGTGTCGAAGACGACGCGACCGAGCACCGCACGCACATCGGCGGACACCTGGTCGGTCAGCCTGTTCCTGCGATCATACATGGTCAGCGCGACGCCCAGGATCGCCAGCCCCGGATTGAATCGCTCGCGGATCCGCTCCACGGTGGTCAGCAATTGGGACAGGCCTTCCAGGGCGAAGAACTCGCATTGTAACGGCACGAGCAATTTATCCGCCGCGACCATGGCATTGATCGTCAGCAATCCCAACGACGGCGGGCAGTCGACCAGGATGATGTCCCACGCCCCCTGAGCGCGTCGCAAAGCATGATCGAGCCGATGCGTCCGCGCATCGAACTCAACCAGTTCGATCTCCGCGCCTGACAGGTCGACCGTCGCCGGCACGATATCCAGCCGCGGGACCTTGGTGGCCACTACCGCTTCGTCGATCTGCGCTTCGCCGATCAGCACGTGATAGCTCGACCGCTGCCGCTGCGCTTGGCCAACGCCAAGGCCGGTCGAGGCATTGCCCTGCGGGTCGAGGTCGATCAGCAACACACGCTTACCCGTTGCGGCGAGAGCCGTGCCGAGATTGATCGCGCTGGTGGTTTTACCCACCCCGCCCTTCAGATTGGCCACCGCGATACACGTCACGAGTTGCGCTCCACCAAGAGGATCGACGAATCAACAGAGGTCAGGCTTTGTTTCACGTGAAACACCCACCCCCGATTGCGTCTCAGCGTCTGTAGCTGTTCCGGCTCGATCTGCCCCCGTGGCAGGATCCAGCGCGTGTTCGGTTTGGCGCAATGCGCCGCTGCTTGCAAAAGCTTTTCGACCGAGGCCACCGCACGCGCGGTGATCACGTCGAATTGCCCTTCGACCTGCTCGACCTTGCAGGCGCTAACTGTCGCTCCAGACAGGCAAAGTGTGTCGACACACTCCGCCAGGAATGTCGCGCGGCGTCGGCGCGGCTCGGCCATCGTCACCGCACCGTCGAACAAGATGGCCACTACCATGCCTGGGAAGCCACCGCCCGTCCCGACGTCGAGCCAAGCACTCGCGCCCGATTCGGCGTGCTCGATCAGCTGCGCCGAATCGAGCGCATGACGAAGCCAAAGCGTGTCGATCGTCGATGGCGCGATCAGATTTTGGTGACCATTCTCCGCCCGCACCATGTCGAGAAAGGCACCGACCCGCGCGCACCGCGTCTCACCGAACCGAATGGCAATCCACTCGCGCGCTTCCTCTTCGGTCATGCCGCCGTCCTTTGCGCATGCAGGTAGATGGCTGACAATGCCGCCGGCGTGATGCCCCGGATACGACCCGCCGCGCCCAGTGTCTCCGGCCGAGCCTTGCTCAGCCGGTCGACCATCTCGTTCGACAGGCCCGGCACCGCAGCGAAGTCGATCGCCGTTGGGAGGGGCACGTGCTCGTCGCGGCGGAGCGCTGCAATCTCGTCGGCCTGCCGCTCCAGATAGGGGGCATAGCGTGCATCCTCCGCAATCTCCGACAGCACGTCGGCGGGGGCGATATCACCGATGTCAGGAACAAGGGCCGCCATCGTGACCCCCGGTATCCGGAGCCATTCATAGGCAGATCGGCGGCTGCCATCCTGCGCGACCGTGAGGCCCTGCGTGGCGAGGGTCGATGCGGTAAAGCTCGACGACAGAGCCGCTTCCGCTCGCGCCCGCGCCTCCAATCGCTGTTGGCGGTGGCGGCGGCGACTGGCGCCGATGCAGCCCATCCGGTCAGCCTGCTCGCCAAGCCGCGTCTCGGCATTGTCGGCGCGCAAGGACAGTCGATACTCGGCGCGCGCTGTCAACATCCGGTAGGGCTCAGTCACACCTTGCAGGACGAGATCGTCGATCATTACGCCCAGATAGCTTGTGCCGCGATCCAAGACGCAGGAGGCCAGGTCGCAGGCATAGGCAGCCGCGTTAAGTCCGGCGACCAATCCCTGCCCCGCCGCCTCTTCATAGCCGGTCGTCCCGTTAATCTGCCCCGCGCAAAACACGCCAGGGATTGCCGCCAATGCCAGTTGGCGATCCAGCGCGCGTGGGTCGCAATAGTCATATTC
>JAEWJQ010000259.1 GCA_023386515.1 Pseudomonadota bacterium
CGACACATGCGTGTCGCGCGACAGGTCCCCCGACAGCGTCACGCTGGCCGGTGCGGCGGGGGCGGCGGCAAGGCGGGCGAGGGTGGCGACGTTGATCGCGGTCACCTTGGCCAGATAGGCAAAGTCCATCCGGTCGATCGTATCGCCATACACCACGCCCTTGTCGGTGCGCAGGTCCTGATGCTGGGCATCCCAATTCTCCGCCCCGACCGAAAAGCGCACCGCCGGATAGCCGCGCTTCAGAAACGGCTCGTGGTCGCCGCCACGGCCGAACCGGTCGGGCCGCCGCTCGATCACCACGTCGAGACCGCCGGGGATCGTGCCCGCGATGCCGTCGATCGCCTTGGCCAGCGCGCGGCTGGGGCCGTCGTCCTCCCCGCCGTCGCCGCGCCGGCGCATCGCCTGCGCCAGATCTTCCGACGCGCGAATGCCCTCGGAGAAGACGCGGACGCGGCCGGCATCGACCACGCCGCCCTGGCCGATCGTGTTGCCGACGATGTCGTTGTTGAGCATCGCGCTGACCTGCCAGCCGCGCTGCTGCGCCGTATCGGCGAGCAATTCCGACCCCCACAGACCCTGTTCCTCGGCGGAAAAGGCGACATAGACGATCGTCGCATCGAACTTCCGCTGCGACAGCAGGCGGGCGGCCTCCAGCACCAGTGCGACGCCCGAGGCATCGTCATTGGCGCCGGGCGCGTCATGGGTCGCATCCATGACGTCGGTGACGCGGCTGTCGATATGGCCGCCGACGATGACGACGCGGTTGGGATCGCGGCCCGGCTGGATACCCAGCACGTCCTCGACAAGGACGCCGTTCGGCGCGCGCGGCCCGTCGAAGCGGCGGCTGATCCGCTCGACCTTGATGCAGCCGCCGCAGGCGCGCGACAGCGCCTCGAACCGCTGCGCCGCCCAGGTCCGCGCCGCGCCGATGCCGCGCGCGGGGTCGGTCGCGGACGATAGCGTATGGCGGGTGCCGAAGCCGACCAGCGTGGCGACATCCGCCTTCAGCCGGGTGGCGCTGGGTTGCGGCGAAGAGGCGGAAGCGGCGGCCGCCGCAAGCAGAAGTGGAAGCATGCCGACAGCATGACGACCAAGCGCACCGCCCTCAAGCAGCGATCGCTGTCATCCTATCAATGCGGGCGGAAGCCGTCCTGCACCATGTGTCGATCGAGCTGGTCGATCACCCCGCAGACATTCGCCGCGGCGATGGTCTCACCCAAATTGTCGAGCAATACCAATGTCTCGCTCAGCATCGCGATGGCGCGCATCAGATCGAGATCAAGCGTGGCGTTTCGTTGCATGGCGATCGTATTCGTAATACGCATTCGCCCTGCATTCAAGATGGTACCGATAATAAAGTGGTCAGGACAAATGGTCTTAGCTCAATCGGTCAATCGCCTCCGCGTCCAGAGAGCCGGGCACGATCATGATCGGCACCGCCAGCGTGCCGGCGTCCGTGCCGGTGAAATGACTGACCAGCTTTCCTGGCGCGCCGCTTGCCGCGGCGCCCAGCACCAACGCCGCGATATTGGGATCGGCGGCGATGATCTCGCGGATGATCTTCGGTCCTTCGCCCCCGCGTACCGTGATCGCCGGCTTCAGCCCGGATTCCTGCATCAGCGTCCCCGCCGCGGCGGTGACCAGCCCCTCGGCATGCAGCCGGGCCTCTTCCTCGATCGTCGCCTGGACACCGCCGAAGGCGATGAACTCCTGCGGCGGGATCAGCGTCAGTATCTCGACCCCGCCACCGGTCTTCACCGCACGCCGTGCTGCAAAGCGCAACGCGATCGCCGCTTCCGGACTTTCGTCGACCACCACCAGATAGATGCGCATATTTGCCCCTTTTTCCGTTAGGTGACGCCTGACCCTGGACAGTGCAAGAGCGACCCTGGGGTTGACCCTGCGGCACGGGGGCGCGAAGGAGCGGCCACTCCCCAGGCAAGAGGACCTGCATGTCGATCGAGATCAAGATGCCCGCGCTGTCGCCGACGATGGAGGAGGGCACCCTCGCCAAATGGCTCGTCAAGGAAGGCGACACCGTCAAGTCCGGCGACATCATGGCCGAGATCGAGACCGACAAGGCGACGATGGAGTTTGAGGCGGTCGACGAAGGGACGATCGCCAAGATCCTCGTTGCCGAGGGCACCGACAACGTGAAGGTGGGCGCCGTGATCGCGATCCTCGCCGAAGAGGGTGAGGATGCGTCCGCCGTGCAGGCGCCGACCAAGTCGGAGACGCCCGAGCCGACCGATCCCGAATTCAAGGGCCGGCCCGACCCGACCGATCCGAACAAGACCGGCAGCGAGGCGAAGCCCGCCGAGCGCACGCTGACCCAGGCCGAGGATCACGGCCGCCCCGCCACGCAGCAGGGTGAAGGCCAGGGCGGTACGACGGTCGGTGACGGTCGCAGCGACGGCGGCCGGATCAAGGCCAGTCCGCTGGCGCGCCGCATCGCTGCCGACAAGGGCATCGACCTCGCCGACGTGTCGGGCACTGGCCCCAATGGTTGCATCGTCAAGGCCGACGTCGAGGGTGCCAAGCCCGGCGCCGCTGCTCCTGCCGGGACTGCCCCGGCCGCGACGGACACGGTTGCCGCCGCGGCGCCGGCCCCAGCCGCCAAGCCTGCCACCGTACCGGACATCCCGCACGAGGCGACCAAGCTGTCGAACATGCGCAAGACGATCGCGCGCCGCCTGACCGAATCGAAGCAGACCGTGCCGCACATCTACCTGACGGTGGACGTGCAGCTCGACGCGTTGCTCAAGCTCCGTACCGAGCTCAACGCCAGTCTCGAAAGCCGCGGCGTCAAGCTGTCGGTCAACGACATGCTGGTGAAGGCGCTCGCCGCGGCGCTGATCGCGGTGCCGAAGTGCAACGTCATGTACACGCCGGATCAGCTGATCAGCTTCAAGCGCGCCGACATCTCGGTCGCGGTGTCGACGCCCGCCGGCCTGATCACGCCGATCGTCGTCGGCGCCGACACCAAGAGCCTGTCGACCATCTCGACCGAGGTGAAGGATCTTGCCGCCCGCGCCCGCGACAACAAGCTTAAGCCGGAGGAATTCCAGGGCGGCACCGCCTCGATCAGCAACATGGGCATGTTCGGGATCAAGCAGTTCGAGGCGGTGATCAACCCGCCGCAGGGCATGATCCTGG
>JAEWJQ010000117.1 GCA_023386515.1 Pseudomonadota bacterium
CCCAAGGAGCGGCGCCGGTTTCCGGCGCCGCTTTTTTGTGTGGAGGGGCGCGATGCGAGCCGCTAAGCGCACAGGCATCATGACCGATACGCCCCCTGACCGCCTGTCGACCGACCCGTCGAGCCCGCATTTCGATCAGCCCGTACTGGAGCGCGGCATCGGTATCCGCTTCAAGGGGGCCGAGCGTCGCGACGTCGAGGAATATTCGATCTCCGAAGGCTGGATCCGCGTCGCGCTCGGCAAGAAGATGGATCGCCATGGTCGCCCGCTGACCATCAAGCTGAGTGGCCCGGTCGAAGCGTGGTTCGAACGTCCCGCGACAGGCGAGACGGCGGGCGAGGATGCGGCCGAGGACTGACCCTCAGTCGGTGACGGTCGGGCGGACCGCCGCCTGCACCGCGTCCCAGCGTCCGCCGACGGCGTCGAGATAAGCGCGAGCGCCATCCAAGGCCTCCGGGCGATAGATATAGTGCGTCTCGCGGCCGTGCCGCTCGACGTGGAGCAGGCCGACCCGTTCGAGCACCTGCAGGTGTTTCGTGACCGCCTGCCGTGTCATAGCGGTGGCGGCGGCCAGGCGCGCGATCGACCGCGTACCGCCGCTACGCAGCGCGACCAGCAGCGACAGCCGCGTCGGATCGCCTAGCGCGGCGAAGATGGTGGCGGGGGCGGGGCGGTTCATGCAATCACGCGGTTGCATGATTTCGTTTAAATCGCAACCCAGCGGGTGCCGATCCCGACCGCAACCCGGAAGATGCCCATCGCCCCAAATAGCGCAACCGATCGGTTGCATTGCGGTACTCAAATACCGGAAGGTCTCGAAAGTCTCACCCCTTTGGGTGATCTGACGGCCTAATTCAGATGCGTCGATACGGCGATCGTTCGGTCGTCGTCGGCAATCCGTTAACCACCTAAGCAGGTGTAATTTCACGATAAATCCGGCAGGCGTCGTCGCGAGATTGTTGGCCGCCAGGAGGTCGCCATCGTGCGGACAAAACCAACGATGTCAAAGAGCGCGGCCGTAAGTGCATTCGGTCAGCCCGAGCCCTGTCGGCCAGCTAGTTTCTTTGCCCGCGCAGCCACTGAGGATCTAGTCCGTGGGTGCCACTCATCGAACGCCCGGTGACTGCCTCGTCTGTCACGATTGCAGCGTTCGGTGTGTTAGCACGTCGGTGCCGGGGTCCGGTCACCGTTATCACCGGATATATTTGTAGGACAGCTCCTGACCGCCTTGTCCGAACCGACAGGCGTGGCGGCCTGTATAGGGATCATGGGGCGGGAACGCGTGGCCGCTCCACGGCCCGCGAGCACACTGGGCTATGTCAACGCGGGGCGTTGCACTGCGGGGACCAGATCAGCCGCAATCGGTTGGCATTCTTCGCTATCGGCGGGACGCGAGCCCAGGGCCGGTGGAGGGGCGCATGGTCCGCGGAAGCCCGTCGCGGCCGCAGCGCGCCGTCCCGCGGGCGGAAGGATGGTGATAGACGCACGCGCCGATCGGGTCCTTCAGCGTGTGACGAGACGGTAAGGCAGCAGGAGGGACATGAATCGGCGGCCCTAAGCCGTTCGATCAGCCTTCCGTGCCGCCTCAATCCACTCCCGATTCCTCGCTAGGCAGCCAGTTCGAGCGCCTCGCTCGCTTCCAGCCACTTGGCCTCCGCCGCCTCGATCTGCGCCTGCAGATCGGCGCGGCGCTTCATCAGCTCGGTCATGGTGAGCTTGGCGAGGGTCGGCGCCGCCGTCTTCGGATCGAACATCGCCGCATCGACGGCATTGCGTTCGGCAGTGAGCCTGACGGTTTCCGCCTCCGCGTCGCGGAGCATCTTGCGATGCTGCTTCTCCGCCTCGCGATTGCGCGCGGCGGCCTTGGCCTCCTTCTTCGCCGCCTTGCCCTCGCCCGGCTTGGCATCGCCGGCGAGGATGAAGGCGATGTAATCGTCGAGACTGCCGTCGAATTCCTTGGCGGTGCCGGCGTCGACCAGGACCAATCGGTCGGCGGTCATCTCAACCATGTGCCGGTCGTGGCTGACCAGGATCACCGCGCCGGTATAGCCGTTGAGCGCCTGGACCAGCGCCTCGCGTGCGTCGACGTCGAGGTGGTTGGTCGGTTCGTCGAGGATCAGCAGGTGCGGCGCGTCACGGGTGATCAGCGCCAGCGCCAGCCGCGCCTTCTCGCCGCCCGACATCTTACCGACCTGGCCCGTCGCACGGTCACCGGAGAAACCAAATCGGCCCAATTGCGCGCGGACGGCGGCCGGCGTCGCGCCCTTCATCACGCGAGTCATATGGGCGAGCGGCGTGTCGTCGCTGTCGAGCTCCTCGACCTGATATTGGGTGAAATAGCCGACCTTCATCTTGCCCGACGCCGCCATGCTGCCCTCCTGCGGGGTCAGTTGCGCGGCGAGCAGCCGGGCGAGCGTCGTCTTGCCGTTGCCGTTGCGGCCGAGCAGCGCGATCCGGTCGTCGGGGTCGATACGCAGGTTGAGCCGCTTGAGGATCGGCACCTCGGAATAGCCGACGCTGGCGAGGTCGAGCGTGATCTGCGGCGGGCGCAGAGCCTGCGGATCGGGGAAGTCGAAGCTGAGCGACGGATCGTTGGCGAGTTCGGCGATCGGCTGCATCTTCGCCAGCATCTTCTGCCGGCTCTGCGCCTGTTTGGCGGTGGAGGCACGGGCGGAGTTGCGGGCGATATAATCCTGCAGCTTGGCGCGCTGAGCGTCCTGATTCGCCTTGGCCGCAGCAAGTTGCGCCATGCGTTCGGCGCGCTGGCGTTCGAAGCTGTCATAGCCGCCGGGATAGAGGGTGATCTTGCCGCCCTGGAGGTGGAGGATGTGGTCGACGATGTTGTTGAGGAAGTCGCGTTCGTGGCTGACCACGACGATCGTCGCCTTGTAGCTCTTGAGGAAATCCTCGAGCCACATCACCGCCTCGAGATCGAGGTGGTTCGACGGTTCGTCGAGCAGCAGCACGTCGGGCTGCGAGAACAGCAGGGCGGCAAGCGCGACGCGCATCTTCCAGCCGCCGGAGAAGCTGTCGAGCGGCTGCTGCTGCATCCCCTCGTCGAAGCCGAGGCCGAGCAGGATCTGCGCGGCGCGCGACGGCGCGGTATAGGCGTCGATCGCGATCAGCCGCTCATAGACGTCGCCGAGCCGGTCGGGATCCTCGCACGTCTCCGATTCGATCATCAGCGCCGCGCGTTCGGTATCGGCGGCGAGCACGGTGTCGAACGGCGTGGCGGTGCCCGACGGCGCTTCCTGCGCGATATAGCCCAGGCGGCTGCCGCGCGGCATGTCGGCGGTGCCGCTGTCGGGTTCGAGCAGGCCGGCGATGACGCGGACCAGCGTCGACTTGCCGGCGCCGTTGCGGCCGATCAGGCCGACGCGGCTGCCCGGCGGCAGCGCGGCGGACGCATTGTCGAGGATCGTGCGGCCGCCGAGGCGCACGGTGATGCCGTTGAGGTTGAGCATGGCCGGCCCTGTAGCGCATCCCGGACCAAATCTGAAGCAGGGCGCGGCGGGTCCGGATCGAGGCGGTCGGCGGAGCTCAGGCGAAGCGGGGACTGGGCCGGCACCGGACCGGCTTCGCGCCGCCCGGCCCCCTCGGGCGAACGGCGGGCCGCTACAGCGCCCGCATCAGGCGGATGGGACGGGCGAGCCAGGCCGGTTGCTCGACCGCAATCGGTTTCGCCCCCGGGGTTGGCGGCAGCAGATAGGCGGAGGCCGGCTCGACCCCGAGCAGGCGGCCGAAGGCGAAGCGCCCGGCGGGCAGCGGCGCGAGCACGTCGTGGAGCAGCGCGGTGGCGAAGGCATCGGGGGCGAGCATCGCGCACCACAGGATGTCGCCGGCCCGATAGTCGCCGATGCTGCCCTCCACCTGGATCGCGACGCCGCCGGGCGGGGCGGCCGGCAAGGCGATGGTTTCGGGATGGCGCAGGGCCGAGGCACCGTCCGGGCCGAGCCGCGCGGCGACCGGCAGCGCCGGCCGTTCGGCGAACGTCTCCAGCGCGGCCG
>JAEWJQ010000236.1 GCA_023386515.1 Pseudomonadota bacterium
TCGAGGAGACCATGATCAGCGGCCGTGGGCTGCCCACCATGATATGGGCGAGACAGGTGATGCCGTCCATTTCCGGCATGTTGACGTCGAGCGTCACGACATGCGGGTCGAAGGATTCGACCATCGCCAGCGCCTCCGCACCGTTACGCGCGGCCTGCACCACCATATCGTTTTGACGTTCGAGCAGCTGGACGAGATGGCGCCGCATCAGCGCCGAATCGTCGACCACCAGGACACGGATCACCGGCATCGCCCGCGCCTCACGCCGCCAGCCGCTCGTCGATCGCCGCCAGCGCGGCCTCTTCGCCCGCATCGATCAGGCAGCCGACATCGAGCAGCTGGATCAAGCGCTTCTGCTCGGGCAGATTGGCGACCCGCTGCACCACCTTGCCGCGCTCGCCCGCCAATTCGGGCGCGGGCGAGATGGCGGCGTCGGCGATGCGCCGCACTTCCGACACGCTGTCGACGATGAAGCCGGTGTCGCGACCGTCGATCGTGAACACCATGATCCGCTGCCGATCGGACCGCTCGACATCGTCTAGCCCGAAGCGGCGGCGCTGGTCGATCACCGGCAACACCGTGCCGCGCAGATTGATCACGCCCTCGACGAAATCGGGGGTGCGCGGCACGCGGGTCAGCTGATCGGGAACGCGCACGATTTCCCGCACGGTCTCGACCGGCACGCCATATTCCTCCTGCATCAGGCGGAAGATGACGAATTGCGCATCGTCGACGATGTCGTTGACCACGCTTTGCTCCTCCTGTTCGATGCTGATCGCGTCGGCGTTCGCGCCGCGCAGGCGGCGCAATTCGTCGAGGTCGAACAGGCCGCCCGCCTCCAGCACCGAGACGAGCCGCCGCCCGTCCTCCAGCCGGCAGATCGCGCGGATGTCGCCCCGGCCGCCGCGCTGTCCCAGCGAGGCGGGCACCGGCTCGACCAGCGCCCGGTCGACGCGCAGCACCGCCTTGACCATGTCCATCACCACGCCGACAGACAGACGCTGACCGTCGCCGCCGATCGATACAACCACCACCTTGTTCGCCTCCGACAGCGCCTGGTCGGCAAGGCCGAACAAGGCGCGCAGCGAGACCAGCGGCAGGATGCGGCTGCGCAGCGTGGTGACGCCGAGCACATGTCCCGGCGCATTGGGCACCGGCGTGATCGCGTCGGGCAGCTGCACGATCTCCTGCACGTCGCCGATCGGGAAGGCATATTCCTGCCCGTCGACCAGAAAGCTGACCAATTGGTCCTCGTCGGTCGTTTCATGATCCGGCTCATCCGGCGCGTGCAAGGCCGGTGCGCCGGGCATCGCCGCCGCGGTCCGCCGGTCCAGCGCGGCGAAGCTGCGCCCGATCGTTCGCGCGGCGTCGATGATCATCACGATCGTCTTGCCGTCGTCGTTCTTGATCATGCCGGTCAGCAGATCGGTATCGATCGTCGCCTGCACCTGCGCGACCGGTTCGACGCACTGCGCATCGACGGTCACGACATTCGCCATTCGGGCGACCATCAACCCGACAGGCTGACCCTGATCGAGCACGACGACGCGGCTGGCGTCGTCCACCATCGCCTCCGGCAGGTTGAACAATCGGCGCAGGTCGAGCACCGGCAGCACCGTGCCGCGCAGGTTCGACAGTCCGATCAGCTCGGGCGGGCTCAGCGGCATGCGCACCACGTCGGGGACGCGGACGATCTCCTTCACCTCCGCCAGCGGCACGGCGAACATCTCGCCGGCGCTGTGGAAGATGACGAACTGCCGCGTCGTGTCGGTATCGCCCGGATCGGGGCGGCCGTCCGCCGATCCCGTCGCGGCATCCGACGGGTCTATCTTGTCAGCCATACGGGCATCCTTTGCGCGGGAAGGAAGGTCAGGCGGCCTGCAGCTCGTCGGCGAGCGAGGCGATCTCCTCGACCGCCGCGGCAAGCTGTTCGGCGCCCTGCGCCTGTTCGCGCGCGGCGGTGCTCGCCTCGTTGGACGTCCGCGATGCCTGTTGCGCGGCGGTCGACACCTGCTCGACCGCGATCTGCGTCTCGCGCAACAGCACGCCGATCTGCTCCGCCGCGGTGGAGATGGCGGCATTGCCGTCGACCACCTCGGCGACGTCGCGCGCGATCTGCTCGAGACCGGTGGCGATCGCGCGGTTCTTCTCGACCTCGCTGCTCGCCGCGTCGGCGATCTCCTGCAGGTCGGTGCGCACCCGCGCGATCGTGTCCTGAATCTCCTTCACCGTATCCTTGATCCGGTCCGCATTCTCCGCGGAGTCGCGCGCGAGATTGCGGATGTCGGTCGACACCACCGCGAAACCCTTGCCGAATTCGCCGGCGCGGGCCGCCTCGACCGAGCCGCTGACCGCGAGCATGTTGGTCTGGATCGACACCGTGGTGATCGCGTCGACGATCTTGTCGATGCGGCGGCTGACCTGCTCCAGCGCCGCGATTTGGTCGCGGCTGGCGCGACCGGCGTCGACCGACTGCGCGACCCCACCCATCATCGCATCGAGCAGCGTCTTGTTTTCGTCGAGCAGCCCGGCGATCGCCTTGCCCTTGTCGACCGCCACGCTCGCCAGGCCGGCGGCGCGCTGCGCATTGCCCTCGATCTGCTCGATCGCCGCCGCCGACTGCTGCGTCGCCGCCGCGGCCTGCTGCGCACCGCGGTTGATCTGTTCCAGCGCGGTCGAAATCTGTGTCGAGGCGCGGGTGATCTCCTCCACGGCGCTCGACAGTTCCTCGGCGGCGGATGCCACCTCTTCCGCGCTCTTGCCGATGTTGGTGCTGTTCTTCAGCTCCTCGGCCAGTTCGGACAGTTCCTGCGACGCCTGCTCGCTCTGCTGCAGCGCCGCCGCCTGCTGCTCGATCGTCGTGCTCGTTTCCTGACAGGCGGCGCCCTGTTCTTCCGCCGCCGTCGCGATCACCTCGGCGCCCTTCAGCGCCTCGTTGGCCGCTTGCGTCGCGACCTCCGCCCCACTGGCGATCTCTTCGCAGCCGCGGATGATGTCGAGCATGTCGACGCGGATCTGCTCCAGCTGGGCCGTGACCGTATTGCCCTTTTCCACCTCGCCGCGCGCGGTGGCGGCGGACTTGTCGATGCCTTCGGCGACGAGCCGCACGTCCTGCTGCACCTGCGCGATCAGTTCCTGGATGTCGCGCGCCGACTTCTCGCTCGTCTCGGCCAGCGTGCGCACCTCGTCGGCGACGACCGCGAAACCCTTGCCGTGCTGGCCGGCGCGTGCCGCCTCGATCGCCGCATTGAGCGCGAGGAGATTGGTCTGGTCGGCGATCCGGGCGACGGCCTTCACCACCTCGCTGATGCCGGTCGCCTGCCGGTCGAGCTCCTCGACCATCTTGACCGAGCTTTCCTGGCGCTCGGACGCGCGTGCGATCGCGGCGATCGAGGCGGCGACGTTGCCGCTGGTCCCGCCGACCAGATCGGACAGCGCCTGGGTGAGCTTGAGCGAGGCGTCGGCGCGCTGCTTGGCGTCGTTGAGCAGACCTTCGGCTTGCGAGATCGACTTCATCGTCTGCTGCGCCGCCCCCGACGCCTGTTCCGCCCCGACGCTGCTCTGGTCGGACGCGCGGCGCAATTCCTCCGCCGCCGATGCCGCTTCGGTGATGCCGCTGGCGAGCTGGGTGGTTGCCGAGGCGATCCGCTCCGCCGCCTTCTGCTGGCGCGCGAAGGTGCGGGCCTTGCGCTTCTCCGCCTCTGCCGCGACGCGGATGCTGCGCGATCCGGCCAGCGACGCCGATTCGTCGTTATTTTGTGTATTCTTAATCGTCGTACGCTTAGCCAGTGCCACCTCTAACCCCCCTGATTCAATTGATTATGTCGAATATGGACCTAAGGGTTTAAAGATCGCTTAAGGGATGGCGGACTCCCGCGTGGCTGACGGCAATCAGCCTTGGCCGGGTTTCTCGGCTGCGGCGGCGAAGCTGTCGTTGCTCAAGTCGGTCGCATAGGCGTTGATGATCCCGGGCAGCAGGCCGGGGAAGCGTGCCTCCACCTCGTCCCAGCGCGGCGCGTTGCGCACTTCCACGCCATGGCGCTCGCTGCGGATCAGGCCCGCATCGCGCAGGATCTTGATATGGTTCGACAGCGACGATTTGGGGATCACCCGATCGCCGACGCACGCCACCGCCGAACAGGCGTCGACGCACCCCGCCTTCATGATCGTCGCGAAGATCGCGGCGCGCGCCGGATCGGACAGCGCGTGCAGGATCGCGTCCGGCCGGATGTCTTCGATCGCCGGGTGGATCAGGGGTCTCATGTTTTTTGCATCTGGGGTCTTGATCCCGCCTCAATTAGTTCCAGATTCCCGAACTATGGGATTAACGGTTGCCATGTTGGTGCCGGCCCATAGCAGAAGGTTCAGGTCATGGCGAAACTTAGCGGCAAGGTGGCGATCGTCACGGGGGCATCGAAGGGCATCGGCGCGGGAATCGCCAAGGCGCTGGCCGCGGAGGGCGCGGCGGTGGTCGTCAATTACACATCCAGCCAGGCGGACGCCGACACGGTCGTCACCGGTATCACCGCCGCCGGCGGACAGGCGATTACGGTGCGGGGCGACGTGACCAAGGCGGACGACGCGCGAGCATTGGTGACGGCGGCGGTAGAGCGGTTCGGACGGCTCGACGTGCTGGTCAACAATTCCGGCATCTACGAATTCGCGCCGATCGAAGAGGTGACGGAGGAGCATTACCGGCGTCAGTTCGACGTCAACGTGCTCGGTACGCTGCTCGTCACCCAGGCGGCGTCACCGCACCTCCAGCCCGGAGCGAGCATCATCAACGTCTCGTCCGCGATCACGCACGTGCATACGCCCGGCGCAGCGGTCTACGCCGGCACGAAAGGCGCGGTGAACGCGATCACCGACGTGCTCGCCAACGAACTCGCGCCGCGCCAGATCCGGGTCAATGCGGTCAGCCCCGGCTTCGTCGTCACCGAGGGGACGCACAGCGCGGGCATCGTCCAGTCGGATATGGCTGCCGGCATCGTCGCGCAGACGCCGCTCGGCCGCGCCGGCCAGCCGGAAGACATTGCCGGCGTCGTCGCCTTCCTCGCCTCCGATGCGGCGGGCTGGCTGACCGGCGAGAATATCACCGCGAGCGGCGGCATCCGCTGATCCACGCGTGCCGCCGGGATGGGCCGATCGGCGCCGCGACGCGTTGTCGAGGGCATGCAGACGATCCGCTTCCCCGACGGCACCACCATTCCCGCACTCGGCCAGGGCAGCTGGATGATGGCCGAGGACCCCGCGCGCCGCGGCGATGAGATTGCCGCGCTGCGCGAGGGTGTCGCACTCGGCATGACGCTGATCGACACGGCCGAAATGTACGCTGACGGCGAGTCCGAACGGCTGGTCGGAGAGGCGATCCACGGCCTGCGCGACGAAGTCTTCCTCGTCAGCAAGGCCTATCCACAGAATGCGTCGCGCGATCGCCTGCCCCGCGCCTGCGAGGCTAGCCTGGCCCGGCTCGGCACGGACCACATCGACCTGTACCTGCTGCACTGGCGCGGGCGCGTACCGCTGGCCGAGACGGTGGAGGCCATGGAGCGGCTGGTCGCGGCCGGCAAGATCCGCCGCTGGGGCGTCAGCAATCTCGACACGGACGACATGGCCGAACTGATGGCTGCCGGCGGCAGCGGCTGCCAGACCGACCAGATCCTCTACAATCTTACCCGCCGCGGACCCGAGCATGACCTGATCCCGTGGCTGACGCAGCGACACATCCCGGTCATGGCCTACAGCCCCGTCGAGCAG